>CAMHCZ010000086.1 GCA_946183755.1 uncultured bacterium
TTGTCTATCTTTGAAAAATTTGTGAGTGAAAAACGGAAATAAAAACTAAAACAACATATCAGATATGAAATTTACAGTAAACAGCACAGACCTTCTTTCTCGTCTCCAGATTGTCAGCCGCGTGATAGCGCCTAAGAGTACTCTTCCTATCCTTGAAGATGTATTGTTTGACATCGCTGACGGCAAATTGACGCTCACTGCGTCTGACTTGGACACGACTCTCGTGACAACAATGGACCTGCCAAGCGCCGATGCAGACATCAAAGTGGCAATCTCGTCAAAGATGCTGCTTGAGACAGTGAGAGAGTTCTCCGACCAGCCTCTCGAATTCAACATCAACGACAATAACTTCGCTATAATCATAAAGACAGCTTCGGGTTCATACAACCTCGTGGGACAGAACGGTGCCGAGTATCCTGCTCTGCCTTCGTTCGACGATAACGCCAACAGCATCGTGTTCCCTGTCGAGACACTTTACGAGGCTATCTCAAAGACTATCTTCGCGACTACCGACGACGATTTGCGTCCTGTGATGAACGGCGTGAACTTCGACATAACCGAGAACAATGTTACAACCGTTGCGACTGACGCTCATAAGCTTGTGAGATTCACAACTTCAGAGGTCAAGGGTTCTGCCGATTCTTCATTCATTCTGGCTAAGAAGTCAGCGAATCCGCTGCTCACAGTGCTTCAGAAAGAGTCGGGTAGCGTGGTTGTGAAGTACGACAGCAAGAACCTTCAGTTCAGCCTCGACAACTACAACATGTACTGCCGTCAGGTGGAGGGCAGATACCCTAACTACAACGGCGTGATTCCACAGAACAATCCAAGAAAGATAATCGTGGACCGTCAGGCGTTCATCGGAGCGTTGAAACGTGTGTCTATCTTCGCCAATGAGGCAAGCAACCTTATCAAGCTGCACATCCTTCCTAACGAGATACAGGTTTCCGCACAGGACCTCGATTTCTCTGTGTCTGCCGAGGAGAAGCTCCAGTGCCAGTACGAAGGCGACGAGATGAGCATCGGATTCAAGTCTTCGTTCCTCGTCGAGATACTTAAGAACATCGATTCTGACGATATACTCATGGAGCTGGCTGACGCATCAAGAGCCGGCATTATCCTGCCTCTGAAGAACAAGGATAATGAGGACCTGCTGATGCTCCTCATGCCAATGCTGCTTAACGAATAATCCTGAAAGAAATGAAGCTGAAGTTAGAGCGTCCATTAGTGTTCTTCGATTTGGAGACCACTGGAACCGATCCGTCAAAAGACCGCATCGTGGAAATGTCATACATCAAGGTCTATCCAGATGGCGAAGAGGAAAGCAAAACTATGAGAGTGAATCCTGGATGCCATATTCCAGAAGGAGCGTCCGCTGTGCACGGCATCTACGATGATGACGTGAAGGACAAGCCTTTGTTCAAGGATGTTGCCAAGCAAGTGGCAGAGGTGTTCAAGGACAGCGACATAGCCGGTTTCAATTCCAACAAGTTCGATGTTCCTATGCTTGCCGAGGAATTCCTCAGAGCAGGCGTGCTGGACGTGGATTTCAGCATTTGCAAGAAGATTGACGTGCAGGTGATATACCACAAGCATGAGCCAAGAACACTGTCGGCTGCGTACAAGTTCTACTGCGACGCCGACCTCGAGAACGCACACAGCGCATTGGCAGACACTAGAGCCACTTATGATGTTCTGAAGGCTCAGCTTGACAAGTACGACGACTTGGAGAACTCCGTTGATTTCCTTGATAAATACTCAAACTTCACGAATAACGTTGACCTTGACGGAAAAATCGTTTATAACGAGCAGGGTAAGGAAATCATAAACTTCGGCAAGAACAAAGGAAAAACAGTGGAGGACGTGCTGAAGTATGAGCCGGGCTACATCTCATGGATGCTGTCGGGTGATTTCACTTTAAGCACAAAGCAGGCTTTAGTGAGACTCAGGAAAAAGTACACTGGCAACTAATGCCTAACCAGTACTTCAAATTCAAGCAATTCACAGTGAATCAGGACCGCTGTGCCATGAAAGTAGGCACAGACGGTGTCCTTTTGGGCTCGTGGGTTGATGTCGAGAAGGCGCAAAGGGTTCTTGACATTGGCACAGGTACAGGGCTGCTTGCGCTCATGGTCGCGCAGCGGAACACTCAGGCTTCGGTTGACGCATTGGAGATTGATGCCGCCGCGGCAGAACAGGCGGCTGAGAATGCCGGCGCCAGTGAATGGCGTGGCAGAATAACCGTAATCAACGCCGACTTCCTGTCTCATGCCTTCGACAAGAAGTACGACCTCATAATCTGCAATCCGCCTTACTTCACGCAATCGCTCAAGTCGCCCGACAAGAAAAGAACTGCCGCCAGACATTCCGACAGTCTGCCGCTCGATAGGCTGGCTAAGGTTGTTTCCGGACTTTTAGCGGACGATGGCGTCTTCGCTGTGGTTCTGCCGATGCAGGAAGGCGAGGCGCTTGTGAATGAATGCCGTGGGTGCGGCATGGGAATAAAACGCAAGGCACATGTCTATGCCAAATCAGACAGCCAAACACCTAAGCGGGTGCTGCTGGAATTCTCAAAAAACACGGCTGAGACTGTAGAGGAGCGCATCGTTATAGAAAAGTGCGAGCGCCACGACTATACTGACCAGTACAAGGCTCTCACAAAGGATTTCTACCTGAACTTTTAGCGCGGCTTACTTCTCGCTGTACCACGACGAGCAGTGGATGTAATGCTCCGCCTGCGCCTTGTGGCTTTCTGCCGTTTTCTCCTTGTCCAATATCTTAACGCATTTTGCCGGGATGCCTGCCCATAAGGTGTATGGCTCGATGACAGTGCCAGCCAGCACGACAGCCCCGGCAGCGACAATCGCTCCTTCGCCCACTGTGGCGTTGTCCAGCACTGTGGCGTTCATGCCTATGAGCGCGAGGTCGCTGATGGTGGCGCCGTGGATTATCGCCTTGTGTCCAATGGTCACGTCGTTGCCCACCACGACTTTCGACTTTCCGTAGCTCGCGTGCATTATCACTCCGTCCTGCACGTTGGTGCGCTCGCCTATGCTTATGGCGCCGACATCGGCACGGAGCACCGCTCCGAACCATACGCTCGACTGGCTGCCTATGGTGACTTCACCGCACAGCACGGCATCGTCGGCTATGAAGCAGTCGTCTGCGACTTCGGGCGTGAACCCGTTTACGGTTTTTATGATGGGCATTGTCTTGTGTTTATGTTATTGCACTTGAACGTCGATAGATGTCTCGTATTCAGCCACTTTTGCGTGCGCCTGGCGAGGCTTGTCGCTTTCCTTGCGCTCGTTTATCTCGTAGTTCAGAATTCTGTCGAGCGACTCTGCGTCTATCTTCTTGGCTATGATTTTCTTGTCCTTGTCCAGCAGGTAAACGCCAGGAGTGGTTGATGTGTCGTAGAATGTCCAGTAGTATGACTCACGGTCGGGGTCCCATGCGTTGGTCCAGTCCTGCAGCTTGTTCTTCTCGATGAACTCGGTCCATTCCTTCTTGTCGGTCATCAGATATATCGCCACGACCTCAAAACCCTTGTCCTTGTACTTCTCGTAAACGTCGTGGATTTTCGGTGTGGTCATCTGGCAGTGTCCGCATGTCGGCTCGTAGAAATAGACGAGTGTGAACTTCTTGTCCAGGTCGTAGATGTTGAACTTCTTGCCGTTGTATTTCACGAGCGGAAGGTTATGCCCCTTCATGCCTATCTGGTTGAATCGCACTTTGTTGTACTCGTTCACGATGTTGTTCATCAGTGTGGAGTCCGCCCAGTACGCTTTGCCTGTAAGGAAATACCGTTCGGTGATGCCGGCGAAGAGCTTGTCCATGCCCATGATTTTGCTTTCCACGGAGTATGTTATCACGTAGTTGGTCATGAGGTTGAAGGCAGTGGAGTCGCCCATGCTCTTCTCTATCAGTTTTATGCCTTCTGGTGCTATGCTGTCGGGCAGCTGGATTATTTGTCGGTTGAGGAATGCGTTCAGCTTGTCGTTCAGCATGTTGATGCGCCACACTCTCGGGTCGGACAGGTCGAAGTTGTCGAAGTAGTGGTCTTTGGCATACTGGTAGCGTGCCATCTGGAATTTCTCGTCCTTGCTGTCGCCGTCTATCAGCTCTTTAGGGAATTTAGGCGGAATAAGTGCGTTGATGAACACTCCGAGCATCTTGCCTTTGTATTTCTCTACCAGTTCAGCCTGCTTCGCCTCGACTTCCTTGTTGAGGCTGCTCATCGCGTCCTCGGCTTGCTTTTTCTCCTTGTCGTCTTTCGCGTTCTTTATCTGCTTGAAAAGCTCGTTCTGGCGGTAACGCTTCTCGGTCATGAATCTGCCGAAGTTCACAAACTCCACGGTCTGCTCTGCGCCAGTCGCAGTGAAGCATTCCACTATGCCTTTGGTGGTGTCCGACAGCGCGATGCCGATGTTCTGCTCGTCGCCCACGAGGAACTCGTAGTAGCGGCTATGCTCGTTGACGTAAAGCATGTAGAGTCCTTCCGCCAGTTTCTTTTTCTTGCTGAACAGTCCTTTGCCCTCGGCGTTAAGGCGCAGCGTGTCCACCGAGAATATCTTGCCGTTCAGATATGAGCCAAGGAAAACCGTCTTGTTTGCCAGCTGTGCCGCGCGCACGCTTATGTTGTAGCCGTTGGCTTGCACAGGCAGCGACGATTTCTGGTTCGTCGGTGCGGTTCTTGCTCCAGTCTTGCCCATCGCGCTCACGCAAATGGCGAGCATTATGGCGAATAATGTTCTTTTCATAGTTCCTTTTTGTTATATGTGCCGGCACTTGTTTGCGAGCCAAGCCTGTTCGTCGGCGGTAAGCCAAGGCGAAAGGCGCTGCAGCACCGTGTCGTGATATTCGTTAATCCAGTTTTTCTCTTCATCGCTTAGCAATGCTATTTCCATACCGTTGATGTCGAATGGACAGAGCGTAAGCACCTCAAATCCGAGGAACTGCTTCTCGCTTCCTTTGATGTCTTTTCTCACCACAAGCGTCAGATTCTCATGGCGTATGCCGTATTCGCCGGCTTTGTAGTATCCAGG
The DNA here is from genome assembly GCA_946183755.1 of uncultured bacterium. GTDB lineage: Bacteria > Bacteroidota > Bacteroidia > Bacteroidales > Paludibacteraceae > UBA4363. Next base: position 5,049 of record CAMHCZ010000086.1, read on the forward strand.
CTCGTCGGATGTTATCATGCCGGGAATGAGTGGCGCGGAGTTGGTCCTCGGTGAGATGTTCTGCGGACCTTCATGCACACACAGGAAATGTCCTACGCCGTGTCCGGTGCCGTGTCCGTAGTCCAAACCGTATTTCCACAAATATTGCTTGGCGAGTGTGTCTAAGTTGTAGCCCGCAGTCCCGGCTGGGAATACGGCAGAGGCGAGCGCTATGTGCCCTTTCAGCACGAGGGTGAAGTCGCGTTTTGTTATGTCAGGAACATCGCCGAGCGCGAATGTGCGTGTTATGTCGGTTGTGCCGTGTGGAAACTGTGCTCCAGAATCCACGAGCAGCAGGCTTCCGTATTTTATCTCAATGTCGGTCTCGGCTGTGGCGGAGTAGTGGACGATGGCTCCGTGAGCGCCGTATCCGGCTATCGTGCTGAAGCTCTCGCCTGCGAATTCCGGCAGCTCGGCGCGGAAGTCGTGCAGTCTTTCCGCGGCGCTTATCTCCGTCACCTTGTCGCCAGCGGCGAGCGCATTCTCAAGCCACATCCAGAAGCGCACGAGCGCCGCTCCGTCCTTCTCCATGGCGAGCCGTGTGCCTTCTATCTGCGTTTCGTTCTTCGCGGCTTTCATTTTGCTTATAGGCGACTGCATGAAGAACACGCGGTTGTTTTTCGCGGCGGTGTCGAATATGTGTGCGTTGGTGTGGTCCTTGTCCATGAGCACTTTCATGCCGCTCATGCCATTTATGTATTTCTCGAAGTCGTCGTATCCCTGCACTTTTATGCCGTTCCGCTCGCAGTGCGCCTTGACTTCGGCTGTCATCTTCTTGCTGTCGATGAAAAGCAGGCTCTCCTTCGGGGTGATTATGGCGTATGAATATGTTACCGGGTTGTATTCCACATCGTTGCCTCTGATGTTGTACAGCCAGGCTATCTCGTCGAGCGCGGAGATTATGAGTGCGCAGTCGCTTGGGTAGAGTGTTCTCAGCCTTGCGATTTTCGATGAGGCTGTCTCGCCGGCATATTTCTCTTCGTGTACGAACACGCTTGAGCATGGCATCGACGGACGGTCTGCCCACGCTTCGCCTATGATGTCGCTCTCGCTGTCGATGGTGTAATCCCTGAGCGCAGTCTTCAGACTGCTCATCATGCTTATGGAGAACAAATCCGCTGGTATGCTCACTTTCTGGCCTTTCGCCACGTTGGCACAAATCCATTTGTTCAGTGTCGGCGTTTTGTCAACTCCCATTTTCATCAGTTCTATGCCCGAGCCTTCGAGCTGCATTCCAGCTTGCAGGAAGTAGCGCGAATCGGTCCACAATGCGGCTTTGCCGGCGGTCACGGCAAGCGTCCCTGCCGAGCCCGTAAACCCGGAGAAGTGCTCTCTCGCCTTGAAGCGGTCGCAGACATACTCGCTGGAGTGTGGGTCGTCTGTAGGTATGACGACGGCGGCAATGCCATGCGCATTCATGGCTTGCCTCAGTCGCTCTATGTGTTCCGTATTCTGCATTGTGGACTCACGTTTTTTACAATTATGCAAATATAATGATTTCAGCATAACAAGGGTTTCGCGAATGCCATGGACGTGGTGCGTATGCTCATGAAGCCGGAGACTTATGGCGGAATCGTGATAAGCTTCTTGAAAAATATTTATATTGCAGACTGTAACCGATTAAAATCAGGGTGTATGAAAAAGCTATTTTTATTGGCGGTGGCAGCCATGATGGCCACAGTTTTGAGTTTCGGACAGACTAATACTCAGGGTAAGAAGACTTTCAAGGTCTTTGTGGAGCTTGTAGGTCGCCAGGCGAATTTGTTTAGCACAAAGGTCAAGGTCAATCTGGACTTTGGCGAGCGTTCCGCTTGGGCGTCAATGGGCAATAAGGACGGAGTGGTGGACGAGAGCGGACGGTTGATAAAATTCAATTCTATGGTGGACGCGCTTAACTATATGGGCGAGCGAGGATGGGTGTTCGAACAGGCTTACACAGTGACGGCTGGCAATGAGAATGTTTATCACTGGCTGCTGAGCAAGGAGGTCTCGAACTACGATGAAGTGAAGGAAGGCATCCTTCAGCGCGCCGATTTCTGATGCGCTTCGTGCTTTTTGTGTGTGAAGCGGCGCTGCTGTCCGAAGTTGACGGCTTTATGGATATTGGTATCTGTAAAATACCTTTTTTGTGGTAGAACTTTGTGTGATTCCAAGCATAACTTTGCAGTCGTAAATGATTGGTTAATTCATCTCCGTAAAGAAAATGAGAATTTTGAACATCTGCCAGTTGTCTTGTTGTTGCTGCTGTTTCGGGAAACGGCGGATGTTCTTTGCTTGTTGATTAAATAAGAAATAACATAGAGTTGCAGGAAATCCGTCGGAAAAATAATTCTGACGGATTTTTTTATACATAACCGTAAAAATTATGATTGAAAAACAGGAAAGCATAACTGCTAAACTTTGCCTATTCGCGAGAGCTTACCATTCTGGCGCAGACAGCCCAAGCCCTAAGATTTTTGATGATTATCTTTCTTTTGACTTAATGGGCAGAAGCGAGTATGAGGAAATCGGTCAGTTGATTGAAAACGATTTCGATTCTGAAAAGTATGACGAGAACCGCTGGTTCAGATACAGCAACATCAAGGACGTGCTTTATAAGTACATCCTGCCGATTCCGCTTTCGCGTCTGAGCTTTGCGGAACATGCTCTCTCTGATTTCGCCGAGGCTCATGAAGGCAAGATACAGTATGTGATATGCGGAGCAGGAATGGACTCTTTCGCGTTCAGAAACATAAACAAGAATATCCGCATTTTCGAGATTGACCACCCGGACACGCAGGCGTACAAAAAGCAGCGCATCAAGGAACTGGAATGGACTGTGCCGCAGAATTTGACCTTTGTGCCAGTGGATTTCTCTAAGGATAATCTTAAGGACAGACTTCTGCAGAGTGGCTTCGACACAACGTTGCCTACGTTCACTGCGATTCTTGGCGTT
>CAMHCZ010000087.1 GCA_946183755.1 uncultured bacterium
GAGATTACCCCTTACCTCCCAGAAACGGACATGTCTAAAATCTGCCGAATGATGCCCCAGTATGTGCAAGAGGACGGCCGCGAGATGAGAGCATTCATGCCCCGATTCGGTTGCATAAACGAACGCCGCAACCAGCTGCACGAAGTCATACGCCTGAGCGGAATGAACCTGATAATCGACGACACAGACCACCCTCTTATCATAAAAGTCGCATCGATACAGTCTGCCAGAATGCAGGTCTATTTCATAGACAACGAGGATTATTTCCAAAGAAAATACACTGTCGCTGACGCAGACGGCAAAGAGTGCGAAGACAATGACGAGAGAACAATATTCTTCTCCAGAGGCGTGCTTGAGACTGTAAAAAAGCTCAGATGGGCGCCCAACGTGGTTCACTGCCACGGATGGATGTCGGCATTGGCTCCGCTGTACATAAAGAAAGCATACAACGACGACCCATTCTTCAAGGATGCGAAAATCGTCATTTCGCTATATGACAACGAGTTCACAAGCAAATTCAAACCAGAGTTCAAGGAAAACCTGAAACTCGACGGCATAACCGACAAGGATCTGGAGATGCTGGGCAAGGACGGCGTGGACTACACACGACTGATGGAGCTCGCCATCGCCAACTGCGACGGCGTGATAATGACAACCGACAACACAAACGACGAACTGAAATCATTCATCGAGAAGTCCGGAGTCAAGAGCCTCGTTTGCACCGACAAGGAGGAATACTCAGGCAAGTACCTGGAGTTCTACGACAGTTTATTCGCATAAGCACACGCTGAAAAAAATGATGGATATATTTAGAAAGGCAGAGCGCAAAAGCGTACTCACATTTTTCTTGATTGGATTAGCGCATTTGGTTCTGTTGAGCTCATGCTCCGACGATGAGTTTGAGAACACAATGCAGCCTTCGAAAGACGCAATAAACATCAAAGAAGACACATTGCAACTGGCAATCAAAGCCTTAGAGCTGAGTAATATACCATCAAAAGTAACCGACGAGGCCTTGCTCTTGGGCGTATATACCGCAGACACGATAGGAACTACCAAAGGAAGCATCCTGATGCAATTCGCATCGTCCGGCAGAATAACACTGCCGAACGAGATAAGCAACGACAGCCTATACATGCGTATAAACTTCACCGGCGGCAACTACACCGACGAAAGCCTGCTGCTGCAGTTCTCCATCAAAAAGATGAAGCAGTCGCTGAACTACCGAACCAGCTACAGCAACGACATGGACATCAGCGCATACGTCGATGACGAGGTGGTGATAAGCAAAACCATTAAAATAGACACCACAACAAGCTACATAGACATACCTCTAAGCGGCATCAAAGCCGAGTTCCGTGACAAGATAAAGAACTCGCAAAGCACCTTCGAGAGCGACGACGAATTCCTGAAATACTTCCCTGGACTGTACATAGAGGCAGGAAACGCAAGCACTGCTCTGATAAACGTCACAAGCGCGACAATGTACTATTCGTACACATACAAGAACAACATTGGCACTGAAATCGAATACTCAACCTCGTTCCCTGCCAACAAGAACGTAAGACAAGTCAACATAATAGAGCAAACGCCGCAGTCCATTGACTTGGGAGACGATTTTCTGCTGCTCTCGCCAGGAAAGAAGAGCGTTTCCTTAACCGTGCCTGTGCAAGCCATAAGAGAGAAACTGGGTATAACGAGCAAGAACGGCGTGGCATACATAGAAGGGAACAAGAAACTGGCAGTGAACAGCGCATTGCTCAAGTTGCCCGTGTCGAAGATATTCAAGACCGGCGCGCCATCATACATGTTGCTCGTCAAAAAGACAGAATACGAGAACTTCCTGGAAACAACATCAATGCCCGACAACATAAACGAAATCCTCGGAACATTCGACTCCGACGACAGTACATATCTGTTCACTATGAAGTACTTCATCGCCGACGAGATGAAAAAGGAAAGCAACGAGGACTGCGAGTTCGTGCTGATACCAGCCGATGTGACAATGAACTCGGCGAACACAATCATTGGAGTCGTGCATGACGCCAAACTGCACGCCGTACTTATGAACAAGAAAAAAGAGAATCCTGTCACGCTTTCTGTCGTAGCCACAGGCTGGTAATAAAGCATTGTTCAGCAAGCCATTCCATTCAAAAAATCATTAGGTCAGCTGTTCCTCAAAACCAGGGACAAGATTTACCATTTGCCTTTGCCCAAGAAAAAACACATTCTATGCGGCATTGCAGACTATGTTATTAAATGATTTTGTATCTTTGGAAGATAACATTTAACATAGACTAAGCGTAGAATATGAACATAATCTTCTCATTATCAAATGATTCAACAAAAAATAAACATCTTTTTGTCGTAAATCTCATATCTGCATTAGCATTATTATGCACTTTTTGCAGCTGCGGAAGCGCCAAAAAAGTAACCTACATACAGGATTTAGACTCAGGGGCGGTAAAGCAGTCGAGCGCGAATATCATCAAAGCAAAACCCAACGACAAACTGTCTATCGTGATAAGCAGCAAGGACCCTCAGCTGGCGTTGCTGTTCAACAAGCCCATTATTGTACACAGATTAGGACAGACAGTGGAAACATCGATGTATCAGAGTCACGATGCATCAAACTACACTGTTGACCAAAACGGAGACATAGAATTCGCCGTAATCGGAAAGATACACGTAGGCGGACTGAGCAAGGAGGAAATAGAGGCGAAAATAAAGGACGAGCTGACGAGCAACAGTTTGGTGAACGACGCGCTCGTGACTGTGGAATGGATCAACCACTATGCGACAATATTAGGCGAGGTGAATACGCCAGGACGATACAACCTCGACGGCAATAACACAAACATATTCGAGCTGCTGGGACTCGCCGGCGACCTGACAATCTACGGCAAGAGAGAAAACGTAAAACTGATGAGAACCAACCCAGATAACGGCGAAGTAACCACATACAAAGTAAACCTGTGCAACGGAGACGAAGTGATAAACTCGCCTGCGTACAACATACTACCAAACGATGTCATATACATAGAGCCAAACGACTACAGAGCAAGACAAAGAACAGTGAACGGAAACGCTGTGCGCAGCACATCTTTCTGGATATCGCTGGCTTCGCTGTTAGTATCCGTGGGCATCTTAATATCAAGATAACATGACTGAAAAAAAGGACGATTTCATAAGAACAAGAGACATAGCGTACATCTGTGTCGCTAATTGGAAGTACTTTGCGGTTTCGCTGTTGATAGCGCTCAGCGTCTCATTGCTGTATCTGCTTGTGACCCCAGCGAAATACACAATTCAAGCATCACTGCTGATAAAGGAAGAATCAAAGGGAGGTGCCCAGATTTCAAACGAGGCATCGCCATTCTCCGACTTCGGTTTCTTCAATGTTAACACAAACGTAAACAACGAGATAATAACCATAAAGTCTCCTGCCGTAATCTACGAGACGATAAAAAGACTCCACCTCGAGATAAGCTACAAAACAAAGCACTTGTTCAAGGATAGAACTCTGTACGGAGAGTCGCTTCCTATCTACGTTATCATAGATGACATTGAGGACAAGGACTACTGCTCTTTCTGCATCACTCCGAACGGCGACGAAGTGGAGCTTGACGACATCGAGATAAACGGAGAGCAGATAGACGAGCCACGCAGCTGCAAGATAGGAGGTAGCGTGATTATCGGCAAAGCATCGATTACCATACTGAAGACCGCATTCTACGACAAGAATTTCTCGGAGACAATCCATGTGCAGAGAAAGGCGATACTGAGCGCGACAGAAGAGTGCAAGAACAAGCTGACAGTAAGGCTTGAAGATGACAAATCGTCAATCATAAATCTGAGATACGAGGATGTGAACTACCAGCGTGCGGAGGATTTCCTGAACACACTGATAGCCGTTTACAACGAGAACTGGATAAAGGATAAGAACCAGATAGCCATAAGCACATCGAAGTTCATAAACGAGCGTCTGTCAGTGATAGAGCATGAACTTGGCAATGTGGACAACGACATATCTTCGTACAAGAGCACACACTTGATACCAGACGTAGAGGCCGCCAGCAGCATGTACATGTCTCAAGCCAACCAGACCAACAACCAGCTGCTGAACCTGGAAAACCAACTCGCCATGACGAAGTACGTGCAGTCGATAGTAAACGACAACAGCAACAAGGACCAGCTGCTGCCTGCCAACATAGGCGTAGGCAACGACAACATAGAAAGGCAGATAACAGAATACAACTCACTGCAACTGCAACGCAACAGGCTCGTGGCCAACAGCAGTGAGAAGAATCCGCTGATTCTGGATTTGGACAACTCCATAAACGCGATGAGGAAAGCGATTATCACATCCATAAACGGACAGATAAACACTTTGCAGACACAGATAAACTCATTCGAGAGAAGCAAGAGAAGCAACACTGAGAAAATCGCGTCTAACCCAACACAAGCGAAGTATCTGCTTTCGGTGGAAAGACAGCAAAAGGTGAAAGAGGCTCTATATCTCTACTTGCTGCAGAAAAGAGAGGAGAACGAGTTGTCGCAGGCATTCACGGCATATAACACAAGAGTGATAACTCCGCCTATGGACCCAAGCGCACCAAGTTCTCCTGTGAAAAAGAACGTGCTTCTTATAGCATTGGCAGCCGGCATACTGCTGCCTTTAATCATAATACTGTTGAAAGAGAATCTGAACACAACAATCAGAAGCAAGAAAGACATTGAGGGGCTGGATATTCCATTCGTGGGCACGATACCACAGTACGGACAGAAGAAGGAACGACTGTTTGAGTGTGTGCGCAGGAAAAAGGGCAGAAAGAAAAAAGAGTCAAACATCTATGTGAAAGAGAACGGCAAGGACTATATAAACGAGGCCTTCCGCATAATCAGAACCAACATAGAATTCATAAACAACGCTGACAACAGGAAGGTGACGATGGTAACGTCAGCAACACCGACAAATGGCAAGACGTTCATCACGCTTAATCTGGCTATAAGCTTCGCGATAAAAGGAAGACGAGTGCTTATGATAGACCTCGATCTCAGACGCGCATCACTGAGCAAATCTGTGGGAGCGCACACTGAAGGAATGTCGGAATACTTGAACGGCAATATCGCTGACTGGCACGAGATTATAACACAAAAAGGAATAGCAAGCAACGGCAATGTAATCGACTTGCTCCCAGTTGGAAGCATACCGCCGAATCCGGCAGAGTTGCTGAACAACAACAAACTCGAGGCACTGCTTGACACAGCAAGAACGGAATACGACGTCATACTCATAGACTGTCCGCCTGCAGAACTCGTAGCCGACACAAGCATAATATCAAAAGTAGCCGACTCGACACTGTTTGTCATAAGAGCGAATTATGTTGACAAGGAAGTGATTCCTGCCATTGAGTCTTATTACAAAGAGAAGAAATTCAAGAACATGTTCATTGTGCTGAACGGCACAAGCAAGACAAACTCATACAGCGGATACGGCAGATACGGGTATCATTACGGCTACCACTATTATGCTGAGTAACAAACAACTAACGTTAGAAAACAGACACTGAGATTAAAACCATGGATTCAACGACAAGCAACAAACGCATTGCGAAAAACACAGTGATGCTTTATGTACGCATGCTGTTGCTGATGCTTGTTACGCTGTACACTTCAAGAGTCGTGCTCATGGAACTCGGTGTGGAGGACTTCGGTCTGTACTCAATCGTTGGTTCTGTCGTCATATTCCTTGGATTCATAAACAACTCCATGACCGGCGCCACACAACGTTTCCTCTCCTACTACCAAGGCAAGGGAGACAAGGATGAGCTCAATGTTGTGTTCAATTCTGTATTCGCTTCGCAAGCCATAATATCGCTTATAATTTTTGTTGCTGGCGAGACTTTGGGACTTTTTTACATATCGAACTATCTGAACATAGACCCGTCGAAGACGGGAGCGGCGCACATCGTATATCAGTTCTCTCTACTGTCGTTCGTTTACAAGACGCTGACCGTGCCATATACCTCAGCCATAATATCGAACGAGAAGATGGACGTATTCACCATAATAAGCATAGCCGAAGTATTGCTGCAACTCGCTGTCGTGCTGTCGCTTAAGTTCATACCGTCCAACAAGCTCATCGCATATTCCGCACTGCTTTTCGTGACTGTAATAATAACCCAGTCGCTGTATCAGGTATACTGTAAAAGACATTTCGAGGAATGCGATATAAAGAGGAACTGGGAGAAAAAGCACATAAAGGACATATTCTCGTTCTCAGGTTGGAATCTGCTCGGTTCGCTGGCACAAGTGACTGTATCGCAAGGTACAAACATCATCCTTAACGCATTCTTCGGCGTAGTAGTCAATGCTGCCAAAGGCATCGCTGGTCAGGTCAGCGGAGCGACAACAGCATTGTCGGGAAATTTCCAAAAGGCACTGAATCCGCAAATCATAAAGAGGTATTCGTCCGGTCAGTTCGAATCAATGCACAATCTTGTGATAAAAGGCACCAAACTTGGGTATTATCTTCTGCTTATCGTGTTCGTGCCGATATTCTTCAACATGGAGCAAGTGCTGACAATATGGCTAACCACCGTGCCAGAGTACTCTGTCGGATTCTGCAAGCTCATTATCATATATACGCTTATCTCTGCGCTATCAAACTCACTGATGACAAGCGCATTAGCCACTGGCAAAATAAGGCGTTATGAGATTATAATTTCGCTAATAAACTTCTGCAACATTCCATTGTCGCTGATAGCGCTTTACATATACCCTAATCCGCTCGTGACTATGGTTGTGATGATTGTGGTCGGCATAGCTGTCTTCATTGGCAGACTTGTGCTAACAAGCAGCTTGATAAGGCTGTCAAAGATAAAATTTCTAAGCAGAGCTATAGTGCCTATAGCCATGACAACCGCCATAGCAATGGCTCTCTGCTACTTCGCCAACACAGAATGCGCTGCCGATGAATACACGAAATTATTACTAAACATTCTTGTGCTGTTCGCTATCACTGCGATATGCATAAGCCTGACAGGATTAAGCAAAGACGAGAAATCGTTCGCATTGAACATCATAAAAAAGAAACTGAAATGAGAATCAATTCTCTCAAGTTATAATAAGACAGACATGACAGTATATATTCTGACCATACATAAAGAGCCAAACTACGGCGCTATACTCCAAGCCTACGCATTGTACAAGAAAATCGAGTCGCTTGGATACACGCCAAAGTTCATAAACCTGAAACTCGACCACAGGCGAGTGAAGAAGAACCTTATGAACAGAATCACTATGCAGCTCTATAGATTTGCAAAAGGATATTCACGTTGCTACGGCATAGCGGACAAATTCATAAACCAGCACTGCCCTAACCAGACAAAAGATTTCTATACTTTCGAGGAATTAGATAAGCAGGAATGGAACAAGGACGATATGTTCATCATAGGAAGCGACCAAGTCTGGAATCCGTCGATAACTGGACGACTGAAACACGCGTTCACATTCTCGTTCCTCGGCAGCGGCTACAAGATGTATTCGTACGCGCCAAGCTTCGGATTCATCAAGGAGCAGATTGACAGAATCGACGACAAGATGATTAATTCAATACGTTCGTTCAAGAAAGTTTCCGTCAGAGAAAAATTCGGCATTGACTTTCTGGCACAGAAAGGGATACAAGCGACAGAGGTAATCGACCCTACCCTGCTGCTCGACAACTACAACAACCTGATAGACAACAAGACGGAAAAACGCGAGGAGATTCTGCTGCTCACGCTGTCAAACAAGAAGGAGATGAACGACTTCGCCGACAGCATATCGCAGAAAACCGGCTTGAAGATAAGAAAGCACTTCGGATACCTACAGCCGCAAAGAAGCGCCAACATGAAATTCCTGACCGTTGAGGAATGGATGAAAGCCATAGCCTCATCGGAACTGATAATAACCGA
>CAMHCZ010000088.1 GCA_946183755.1 uncultured bacterium
TGCAACTGTCTAATCCTCTCAAGAACGCCGAGAGCCGTAGGCACATCGCTGACGTCCGAGAACGAAACAGAGCGTTTGTCCGCTTTCTCCTTGAGCTTGCAACGCATAGGGTTCTTAGCCACATACATAAGCACCGCACCGAAGACCGGCGACTGGTAGTATTGCGACTTGGCGTTTGAGACGAGGTAGCAGCTCATGCGTCCGTTCTTAAGCACAACACGCTCGAAGCCGAGGCTCATGGCTATCCAGCGCAAACGCAAGGCAGAGAACAAGACTCTGACATTGTCCGGCACAGGACCGAAACGGTCGGCAAGGCGTTTTTCGAAAGCATCAATCTGGCTTTCCTCCGTCAAATTGTCAAGCTCACGATAAAGCGACATTCTCTCGGAAATGCTCTCCACATAGTCGGCCGGTATGAGCATCTCCAAATCCGACTCAAGCGAGCAGTCTGTGACGTACTTGGCATTAGCATCATCGGCAGCCTTCTCGTCCTCATACAGATATGCGAACTCCTCGTCCTTGAGTTCATGGACAGCTTCGGAAAGAATCTTCTGATAGGTCTCGTAGCCAAGGTCGGCGATAAAGCCGCTCTGTTCCGCTCCGAGCATATTACCTGCGCCACGTATGTCAAGGTCCTGCATGGCAATCTGGAATCCGCTGCCGAGATCGGCGAACGTCTCGATGGCCTGCAAGCGGCGACGCGCTTCGGGAGTGAGCGTGCTCATCGGCGGCGACAGCAGATAGCAGTAGGCCTTTCGGTTGCTGCGCCCCACTCTGCCTCGAAGCTGGTGCAGGTCGCTGAGTCCGTAGTTCTGCGCACCGTTTATGATGATTGTGTTGGCATTCGGAATGTCGATGCCGGACTCGATGATTGTTGTGGCAATGAGCACATCGTATTCATAATCCATGAAATCGACAATAATCTGCTCCAGCTTCTCAGCTTCCATCTGTCCGTGTCCGACAACGACGCGAGCCTGCGGCACAACGCTCTTGACCAACGATTCGAGGTCGTAGATGTTGTTGATGCGGTTGTTGATGATGAAGACCTGTCCGTTGCGGCTCATCTCACGTTCGATGGCCTCCTTCAGCACATCGGTGTTGAACTCCTGCAATTCCGTCTGCACCGGATAGCGGTTAGGCGGCGGAGTGCTGATGATGGACAAGTCTCTTGCTCCGAGCAACGAGAACTGCAATGTGCGAGGTATAGGCGTGGCAGTCATTGTCAGCGTGTCCACATTCACCTTTATGGCTTTGAGTTTCTCCTTGACAGCAACACCGAACTTCTGTTCCTCGTCGATGATGAGCAGTCCCAAGTCCTTGAACTTTACGTTCTTGCCGACAAGTTTATGCGTTCCTATAATTATGTCAATCTGTCCTTCGGCAAGGCGTTTGATGACGTCCTTGGTCTGCGCCGCAGTACGGGCTCGCGACAGATACTCGATGTTGCACGGGAAGTTCTTGAGCCTTTCCTTGAACGACTTGTAATGCTGCAAGGCGAGGACAGTTGTAGGCACAAGAACTGCAACTTGCTTATTGTCGGTCACAGCCTTGAAAGCCGCACGCATAGCGACTTCCGTCTTGCCGAAGCCCACATCGCCGCAGACGAGCCTATCCATCGGGAGCGACTTCTCCATGTCGGCTTTTACATCGGCAGTGGCCTTCATCTGGTCGGGCGTATCCTCATAAATGAACGACGCCTCAAGCTCCTTCTGCAGGAACGAATCAGGCGAGAACGCAAAGCCCTTCTCCGCCTTTCGTCTGGCGTACAATTTTATCAGGTCGCGGGCGATGTCCTTGACCTTCTTCTTCGTTCTGTCCTTGAGTTTCTCCCATGCGCCAGAGCCAAGCCGGCTGACCTTTGGCGGCGTTCCGTCCTTGCCCTTGTAGCGCGATATGCGGTGCAGGTTGTTTATGTTGACGAAAATAATGTCGTTGTTCTGGTATATCAGTTTTATGACCTCCTGCTTCTTGCCGTTCACGTCCATGTTGACAAGTCCGCCGAAGCGCCCCACTCCATGGTCGATGTGAGTGACATAGTCGCCTATCTTGAACTGATTCAGCTCCTTAAGCGTAAGCAGGACTTTGCCGTTGCGCGCCTTGTCGCTCTTGAGCGAGTAACGATGGAAACGGTCGAAAATCTCGTGGTCGGTGAATACACAGATGTTCATGTCGTTGTCCACGAAGCCGGAATGCACAGTGTGAAGCACCGGCGTGAACTGTATGTCCACACCTTTGTCGTCGAAAATGGCGCGTATGCGGTCGGTCTGCTTCACGCTGTCGGAAAGCACAAAAATGCGCTTGTTCTCGGCTATATAACTGCGGAAACCGTCGATAACGAGGTCGAAGTTCTTGTGGTAAAGCGGTTGCGGCTGTGTGGAGAACGCCACCCGGTCGGAGTTCGGCATGTGCGAGCCGTGGTTAAGCTCTATTTTTCTGAAACCCGACACGAACTGAAGAAAGTCGTCGCCATTTATGTACGCCTCCTTGTCCTTCTCGACCTCAGTTTTCATCGAGTTGTGCTTTGACTCATAAACTTTATTGAGCACATCGCACGAGAAGATAAGGTCATCGAAGGCAAAGACCGACGACTCCTTGACGAACTGCAGCACAGGCACCGGCGTAACGCCTTTCTGCTCACGCCTTATGTCTGGCACAATGCTGACCGACTCGCGCATTTCCTCAGAAAGCTGCGTTTCGATATTGAACAATCGTATGCTGTCTATTTCATTGCCGAAAAAGTCGATACGGAAAGGCAATTCGTTGGAATAAGAGAATATGTCGAGGATGCTGCCACGAGACGAGAACTGCCCTGGCTCATAAACAAAATCAACGCGCTCGAAGCCGTTCTCTAAAAGTATGTCGATGACGGTATGCGTGTCCACCTCCTCGCCCTTAGTCAGAGTGAGAATCTTCTTGCGCAGAGACGACGACGGAATCACCTTCTCGACCAGCGCCTCGGGATAAGTCACGATGACCAGCCGCAAGCCATTCGCCTGCGACAAACGGTTGAGCACCTCGGTGCGCATCACCTCGTTTATGGAATCGACCTTGCCTTTGTTTATATTTCTGAACGACGAGGGGAAATAAAGCACCTGCTCAGCGCCCAGCATGTGCGTCATATCGTTGAAAAGATATGCGGCAGACTCCTCGTCGTTAGCCACGACGAACATATCGTCAGTGATAGAAGCAAAGACGGAAGCGAGCGCCATAGACCTCGAAGAGCCGACAAGCCCTTCGGCCACGACATTCCTGCCAGCAGCGAGAGCCTTGCGCACATCAGCCACTAACGGATGCTTTGAATAAGCGGAAAACAGTTCAGAAATATCCATCCTTTTTAGAATTTACAAACTTTGAACAGCTATTGAAGCTGCGCCAAGAATCGCCGCATCATCAGCTGGCAGCTGAGAAGGCAGCACCTTGACCTTGCCGCGCCAGAGTGGCAAAAGCGAACGCTCCATTGACTCGCGCACAGGGTCGAACAACAACGCTCCGGCACGAGCCAGTCCGCCGAAAAGCACAAAAGCCTCAGGCGCTGAGAACGTCACGAAGTCAGCCATCGCACGACCGAGAATCTCGCCTGTGAAGTCGAAGACACGCTTGGCAAGCGCATCGCCAGCGACTGCCGCCTCGAAAACGTCCTTCGACGTGATGGCATCGGAAGGAACAGAACGAAGCGATGAAGGCTCCGACGACTCCGCCATGAACTCGCGCGCCGTGCGAGCCACACCCGTTGCCGAGCAATAAGCCTCAAGACAGCCCTTGCGACCACAGCCGCAAAGACGGCCGTCAGGACAGACAATGACATGACCGAGCTCACCGGCGAAACCGTCATGACCGTAAACCATACGTCCGTCGATGACAATGCCGGAGCCGACGCCTGTGCCAAGAGTTATCATGATGAAGTCGCGCAGACCTACAGCCGCGCCGTAAGTCATCTCGCCCAGGGCGGCGGCGTTGGCGTCGTTGGTTATGCGACAAGGCACGGAAAAAGCCTCCGACACAAGACGAGCCACTGGCACAGTGCCGCGCCAAGGCAGGTTGACAGCGCTCTCGATGTTGCCAGTGTAGAAATTTCCGTTCGGACAACCGATGCCGACAGCCTTGATGTCGTACTTCGCCTTCAGGGGATTAACCTTATCGGCAAGAGCCGCGACAAAAGACGAAAACTCTGGATAATCCTTCGTAATAAGAGAGAACTTCTCAGTCACTGTGCCTTTTTCGTCAACGAGCCCCACCTTTATAGATGTGCCTCCCATATCAATGCCGACTACCATAATATAATGTTTTATTTATCAGATTCATGAACAAAAAGCGCATAACCGAGGATGAAAGCCAGGCAGAAAGCCCCGACCATATAAGTCGGCTGGAACGACCCGAACACATCGACGAGTCTGCCCTGAAGCGCCGGAATAACACCGCCGCCGAACACCATCATCATAAACACTCCGGCTGCAAGATTGGTGCTGCGGCCCAGTCCCTGAGTAGCAAGAATGAACACGCATGTCCACATGACTGAGTTGCAGAATCCCACCGCTATGAGCATTGCGATGGAGACTGGCAGCGTGGTGAGCACGATGTTGAAGTCGCTGTCGAGAGCCGGCAGGGAGAGTGTGTAAGAGAGAGGCGTGAAGATGGCTCCGAGGTAAAGCAAGAGAGCCACTGAAGCCACGATGATAAGCTGCGTGCGACTGCGAATGACCGTGCCGACAGCAGCTCCGACAAGACGCCCGACAAGCATGAAAATCCAGTATGTGCCGACGACTGCGCCAGCCGATGTCGGGTCAACATGCAACTCGTTGAGCATGAAGAGGTTTGTGATATTGGCTGTAGATACTTCCATGCCGACATAGAGGAATATTGCCACAATGCCGAGCAGGAACTTTGGATTGATAAGCGAACGGAACTCCGAAAGCATATTCTCGCCGCCGGAGATATTCAAATCCGGGAACGTGATGAGCGTTGCGGCGATGAACACAACAATGGCGATGCCTATAATGCAGAAAATTAGCGGATTGACATCAGACACCGACAGCGAACTGAAATCAGCCACATTGCCCATGATGAAACCGACGATAAGCGGAGAGAGCGTGGCGCCGATGGACGATGCCGCCCCACCGAGATTCATGCGAGTGTTACCGCCCGAAGGGTCGCCCGCAGCCACGATGACCGGATTGACAACCACCTGAAGAAGCGTCACGGCACAACCGAGCGTGAACATGCCCGAAAAGTAAACGACAAGGCTGCCGAAATTGCCGCCAAGCAGCACCAGCACGAACGAAAAGACAACAACTGACATGGCGGTCTGAATCGAGCGTTTGTAACCGAACCTGTCAACAAAAAGCGACGACGGAATGCCCACAAAGAAATAAGCGATAAAAAAGAACAATCCACCAAGCTGAGACTGGAACGTGGAAAGGGAGAACTGTGTCTGTATAACTTTAGAGAACGGGTCGTTAAGTCCTGTTATGAATGCCATGCTGAAGTAAATCAGCACCATCAACAGAAACACTATTGTTTTAGAAGTCAGACGCATAACGTTTGTGTGTCAGGTTGTATTCTTATTTCAGTTTAGTATCGAAGAAGTCAAGCACAGTGTTGTAAAGATGCGTGCGAGAAACAGCATCGTTCATCTGATGGTTGCGGTTAGGATAAACCATCATATTGAAAGGCTTGCCCAAAGACACGAGCTTGTCAGCAAGTGTGTATGTGTTCTCTATCTGCACATTGTCGTCCTTTGTACCGTGCACGAGAAGAAGCGCGCCATTGAGGTTGCCGGCACGTTTCACAGCCGACGAAAGGTCGTAGCTGCCGTTCTCCTGAGGGCGGCGCATGTAACGCTCGCCGTAAGCCGAGTCGTACAGACGCCAGTCGGTGACTGGAGCGATAGCCACGCCGGCAGCGAAGACAGGCTGACCGGTCGTCATGGCCATGAGCGCCATGTAGCCGCCGTAGCTCCAGCCGTAGATGCCGATGCGCTTGCCGTCAACGTAAGGCAGCGAGCCTGCCTTTCTGGCAGCCGCCACGAGGTCGTTAGCCTCCTGAACGCCCTGACGCTGGTACGAATACTTGCGCCAGTCACGTCCGCGAGCGTCGGAGCCGTGCACGTCCACGCAAAGCACAACGTAGCCGCTGGCAGCCAACGCCTGCTCGAATCCGTAGGAGTACGAGTCGGTCACATTATGCGCACCCGGCGCTGCGTACTGCATCACAACGAGCGGATATTTAGTCGAAGCATTGAAATTGTCGGGCTTCATAACCCACGCATAGAGCGTGTCCTTGCCTGAGATTATCGGCAGGAACTCCTTCTTCTGCTGTCCGGCGCGAGCGGCTGGCTTGGCAGTGTCGATAGTGCGCACAACCTTGCCTGCGGCGTTGCGCACAGTCACTGTGGCTGGCGCATTGAGCGTCGAGTTGGCGCAGAGGAAGTATGAGTAATTAGCATTGAACTGAGCGGAAGAAACGCCCTCCTCCTTAGTGAGGCACGTCACAACGCCCTTGCCATCAACGGAATAGACCTCGCGCGAGAGCGGAGACTTCATCGCCGCCTGGAAGTAGCAGATGTTCTTCACTGTGTCGCAGCCGTAGAACTCGGTCACATCGTAGTTGCCCTTGGTGAGCTGCGAGAGCTGTATGCCGTTGGCGTTGTAAAGGTAGAGGTGGCGATGACCGTCGCGGTCGGACGGGAAGATGAATTTGTTGCCTGGCAGGAACTGCACCTTGTTTATCCACTCCGGCTCGTAGTACTGCTTGGCGGTCTCCTCGAAGAGCGCATTGAACATGAGCGACTTGCAATTCACTTCGTAAAGGCGCACATGGTTCTGGTTGCGGTTGAGAACGAAGACGGCGAACGTCTCAGCCTCGTTGGTCCACATGACGCGTGTAACGTAGTCGAAGCCGTCGTTTGGCAGCGGCACACGCTTGATTGACTTGTAGAACGCGTCGTAAACGAACACGGCTGGCACAGGGTTGTTCTGCCCTGCTTTTGGGTAATGGTACGACGATGTCGAGTTGTAGATGTCCTTCAGGTTGTCCACGCTCAGCGAGTATGTCATCAGAGTCTGCTTCAGCACCTCGAAATTGTCGAGAGTGACGAACACGAAGAAACGGTTGTCAGGCGCCCACACGGAAAGGTTTCGCGCCGAGAACTCCTCCTCGTAGAGCCAGTCGGAAACGCCGTTGTACTTTGCGCTGTCGCCGTTGCGTGTCATGCGCATGACGATGCCGTCATAGTCCATCTTCTTCAGGTACAGGTCGTTGTCAACCGAGAAGACAATGCTTCGTCCGTTAGGCGAATAGACGGGGTCGCGCTGAAGGCAAGCGCTGTCAATAAGCGCGTGGAGTTTGTTGCGCTGTATGTCGAAGGTGTAGTACTTAGCCAAAGGCACACGGCGGTAAGGCTTCACCGACTTGTTATAGACGAACATGTTCTTGTTCTGCGGGTCGAACTGAAAGCCGTCGATTTTGGACAGCGACGCGCCGCGAGCCTTGGAAGCATCGAAAAGCGTGGCTACAGCCTTGCCGGACTTGTATTCATACTGAACGACAGTTCGTCCGTCAGCCGAAAGCTGCGCATAACTTTCGCCGTCAGCCATTGGCACAATGCCGGCGAACGGACAAGCTGCGTATTTCTTTTCTGCAATATCCTTGATTACCGAATTGTTTCGTTGCGCATTGACGGCAGAGAACGCCATCAGCGCAGAG
>CAMHCZ010000089.1 GCA_946183755.1 uncultured bacterium
ACAGGGTTTTCCTCCTTCAGGAAGGAGTAATCGTGGTAGAACTGGTTGAACTCCTTAGAGAGCTCGTATGCGTAGTTTGCGATGACCGAAGGGCTGAACTCCTGGCCAGCCTGAGCCACGACATTTGGATAAGACGCCAGCAACTGTATGAGCTGAGTCTCTTTCTCGTTTGTCTCTATTGAGTTGTCAAGCTGCTCTGGCAGTGCGATGCCCTCGGCGGCAGCCTTGCGGAGCACAGACTTGATTCTTGCGTGTGTGTACTGTATGAAAGGTCCTGTGTTGCCGTTGAAGTCGATGCTTTCCTGTGGGTTGAACAGCATGTTCTTCTTTGGGTCAACCTTGAGGATGAAGTACTTCAGAGCGCCGAGTCCTACGATTCTCGCTATCTCATTGAGCTCCGCCTCAGTTGCACCTTCGGTCTCGCGGTCTTTGCCCATCTCCTTTGCTGTCGCAATCATGTCGTCCATCAGGTCGTCGGCGTCAACCACTGTGCCCTCGCGGCTCTTCATCTTGCCGTTAGGCAGCTCCACCATGCCGTATGAGAAATGCACGAGGCTCTTGCCCCACTTGAATCCGAGACGGTCGAGCAGGATGGAAAGCACTTGGAAGTGGTAGTTCTGCTCGTTGCCTACGACGTATATCATCTGGTCGATAGGGAACTCCTTGAAACGCAGTGTGGCTGTTCCTATGTCCTGTGTCATATAGACGGAAGTGCCGTCGGAACGCAGAAGGAGCTTCTCGTCGAGTCCGTCTTTCTCGAGGTTCGCCCATACCGAGCCATCCTCTCTCTTGTAGAACTCGCCCTTGGCAAGTCCTTCCTCGACTTTCTGCTTGCCCACGAGGTATGTGTCTGATTCGTAGTAAATCTTGTCGAACGCCACGCCGAGACGCTTGTATGACTCGTCGAAGCCCTGGTAAACCCATTGGTTCATCATGCTCCACAGTTCTCTGACTTCCTTGTCGCCAGCCTCCCACTTTCGCAGCATCTCCTGCGCCTCTTTGATGAGCGGCGCGTTCTTCTTCGCTTCTTCCTCGCTCTCGCCCTTGGCCATCAGTTCGTTCACCTGCTCCTTGTATTTCTTGTCGAAGAGCACGTAGAAGTCGCCTACGAGGTGGTCGCCTTTCTTTCCTGCAGCCTCTGGAGTGATGTTCTCGCCCCATTTCTGCCAAGCCAGCATCGATTTGCAGATGTGTATTCCGCGGTCGTTCACGATGTTGGTCTTCACAACCTTGTTGCCGTTGGCTGTCATTATCTTGCTGAGCGAATATCCCAAAAGGTTGTTTCTGACATGGCCCAGGTGAAGCGGCTTGTTGGTGTTTGGCGACGAGTACTCGATCATCACGAGCGGAGCGTTGTCCTCGACGCTCTTTATGCCGAAGTTGTCATCCTTGTTTATCTTGTTGAGCGTGTCAATCCATTGTGTCTTAGCCACTGAGATGTTCAGGAATCCCTTTATCACATTGAAGTCGCTGACTTCCTTTGCGTTGTTTTTCAGGTATTCGCCTATTTCCTGTCCTATGGCGTCTGGAGACTTGTGTGCCGCTTTGGAAAATGCGAATGTGACAACAGTGACGTCGCCCTGAAATTCCTTCTTTGTCTTTTGTATCTGAATCTTGTCTGCGTCCACGTCAATGCCGTAAAGAGATTTGACGGCTTGTGCGGTGGCCTTTGCGATAGACTGTTCAAGTTCCATGTCTTATGATGTTTTTAAGTTTTTGTATCAGTGATTTAGAATCGCAAATATAGCAAAAAATGGGGTAAGGGGCTGTTGGCTGACTTTGTTTTGACCGCTTAAATCCCTATATTTGAAAATTCATTGCAATAAAACGAATATGTTCAACACAAGAAATGCGATAATAACGATAGCAGTGTCAATGTTTGCGACTTCGGTCAATGCTCAGTTGTTCGGTTCGGACAGAACTCCAAAGGCGTCAAACAAGCACAAATACGAAGTGAAGTCGAATGCCAGAGGCAGCGTCAGCCGTCCTGTCGTCGCGCATGACGGATTCGCTCCGGACACAGCGGAGAACGAGTCGAAAGGCATGAAGAAGTTGACTGAACTATTCAAGAAGAATGATAATAAAACACAGCCTAAGTCTTCGAACGCCAACAACCCTTCTGTAAACAGAAATGTCGCATTAGCAAAGAACAGACGTAATCCTGCGCTTGATAATAAATTCATATTCAGAGGATTCGCCCTGAACGGCATCGTGAATGTGGAGAGTCTGAAGGCTGACACGACTCCGCCTGCCGGATTCAAGGAATACATCACCGATATGCGATTCTACGAGGAAGGCGAGGACTTGCGCCTTATAGATAACAGCGGACTGCATGTGACTATGCTTTTCGAGCCTGGCACATCGCGCTTGACTGGAGTGCAGGTGGAGAACGTGGACCGCATGGATCAGGTGCAGCAGTTGCAGCAACTCATCAAGAAGGAGATGGGCGTGCCTACGAGAGGCTACGAGGTCATAAGAAATTATGACGGCGACAATAACTCCGTATGGACCGACTATTCAACCTACGAGTTTGTCTATCAGTACGACTACGGCGATGTGATTTACGACTTCCACATCAGCCAGTACGGCGCTAAAAAGAGCAACGGCAAGATAATGCACCCTTACGATTTCCTTGCCACTGTGACTATACCTAAGGATGAGCCTGCGCCAGCGGCAGAGCAGTCGCGCGAGTCAAACGATGCCAAGACTGGCGAAACCGACAAGTCGAAGCTCGACAAATTCTATCCTAAGGAAGGCATACAGCGCCACGGCAACTACACAGTCGAGGTCAAGCTTCTGGCTTGGTGGTAATCACTTCTTGTAAAGGTCGTCCGGCTTGGCGCTACCTATCTTGGAGTGCGGAATCCTTGTGTCGTTGATGGTGCAGTCTATGCTTTTTATCACGCCGGGATTCTTGATGAATGCCGCTATCTCATCGACGTCTCTGACCATAGGCGACGACGCTATCTCATGGCCGTAGCCGATGAAACGGTAAACCCTGTATGTGTATCCGAACTTCTTGAACCTTTTGACGAGCGCATTCGTGCCGAAAAGTCCAAGATTGAAAAACTTTATCTTATTGTAAACCACAAGCTTGTCGTCGGTGCCGTGGAAGAAGAATGTCGGTGCTGGCGCGGTCTTGTAGTCGGGATTTCCTTCGTGGCTGAATACCGCTCCGGCAAATGAAATCACGCCGGCGTATGAAAATCCTTCAGGCAGGTATGCTGTCGCAAGTTCTGTCCTGTTGGCGCGCTCATAGTCGGTTTGCAGCACGGTTATGGCTCCGGCGCTCGAGCCGCAAGTGAAAATCTTTTTGTCGTCGATGCCGTATTTGCCTTTGTTGTCGATTAGGAATCTAGTCGCGGCGCAAAGGTCCTCGGCGGCTATGTGTATGGCGTTGTCTATTGGTTTAGTGTTCAGTTTGCCCACTTTGCTCACGCCCTTCATGCCGAGTCGGTAGTCTATCGCCGCCACGGTCATGCCTCGTTCAGCCATCTTGGTGCAGAAAACCACGTTCAGCGAGTCGCTTTTGCTGCCGTGTATGAATCCTCCTCCGAATACGAAAATCAGGCATCTGCCGTCGGTCTGCGCCGTGTCGCTGCGGTAGATGTCGAGGTAGAGTTTCTGTCCGCCGTTCTCTGCGTAGAAGATTTCCTTGTCAACTTTGACTCCAGCGAATGTGCTGAAAGTCAGCGATATGAAAAATGAAAGTGCGATTAATTGTCTCATAGTGAGACAAAAGTAATGATTTTTATTGTTGACTCTCTTCTGTTTCCTCCGGCTCTGCTTTTTTGATTATGAATATGCTGAAAAGAAATAGCAGATACAGCGGCAGTGTGACGAGTATTAGCGTCATAAGGTCGGGCGGCGTTATTATGGCGGCGACTATCATTATGATTAAAAGCGCATGTTTCTTGTAACGGGCAAGGAATTCATGGCGTATCAGTCCCATTTTAGCAAGGACAAATGCTATTATTGGCAGTTGAAAAACAAGCCCCATGGTGATGGTCAGCCCGACGAATGTGGAGACGTACGAGTCGAGTGTTATGTTGCTCACGATGCGCGACGAGACAGAGTATGTTCCCAAGAATCTGAACGAGATAGGGAACAGGATGAAGTAGCTCATCAGTACTCCTGCTGCCGACAGAAAGAATATCGCCAACGCCACGAGGACGGAGTATTTCTTCTCGTTGTCGTAGAGCGCTGGCGTTGTGAATCGGAGCAGTTCCCAAAGGATATAAGGAAATGAGAACAAGAAACCCAGATAGAGCGAAGTCGTGATGTGTTCCATGAATTGACTGCTCAGGTCGGTCGAAATCATATTCACATAGTATTCTTCAAAATGAAAATCGGAGAATCCTATGCTGTGTATGAAATCCTCTATGGCTTTGTAGGTCACGAAATCGCATTCGCTTGGCGCGAGCAGAATCCGCCAGGTCAAGTCCTTGAAACAGAACACAGCGACGGCGACTGCCGCAATCACGGCAATGATGCGAAGCAACATTTTGCGGAGCACCTCAAGGTGTCCGCCGAATGTCAGCATGTTGTTTTCTTCGCTCATTTTGTGCTATTGCTCCTTTGCTTCTTCTTTGCTTGCGGCGTTCTCGTCTTTCGCTTCGGTTGCGCCTTCTTCAGGCTTGCGCATTTCTTCGCTGAAGGCTTCCGCGCCGTCACTCATTCCCTTCTTGAACTCCTTGACTCCTTTGCCCATGTTGCGCATTAGGTCTGGCAGTTTCTTGCCTCCGAATATCAGCAGAGCCACTCCGCCTATAAGTATGATTTCTGTTGTTCCGATGAATAGTAATGTCATGATTTCTTGGTTTTTATTTGTTGCAATTACATTCTGTTCCGCACACGAGGAATATTTCGCATGTGTCGAAGTTTATTTCCCAGTTGCCGTTCTTGGCGCTTTCCCATTTGTATTTGTCCGCCATTCTGTCCCACCAGTTCTGAAACTTGGTGCTTGTCTCGCCCATGTCTTTCACTAACTTTTCATACAAGTCTGCGTTGTCGGCTGTCAGTATCTTCGACAGCTCAGCCAGACCGTTTTTGCGTTCAAATAATGTTTGAATCTCGTTTTTCTCGTCAAGAGTCACTTGACCTACTTTTTTCTTTTCCATAATTATTGATAATTAATAACCCATCCCCATCATACTTGCATTTACGCATGTGCTATGGCAAGTGTTTGCGCAGTTGTTTTGGCATGAATCCCCACATAAACTTGAGCATGCGACACGACAAGAATCTCCGCATCCTTGTTGGCAATTGTCGACGCAAGAACTTGTGCAGTCTTTGCACGAACTGCATGATGTGAAAGATGACAATAACGACGAAGCTATGAAAGATGAAAGCACAGGAAGCAGTGCGTTTTTGCTCCTTCTGAAAAATTCTCTTCTGTTTAATAATGCTTTTACCATTCTTCTTTTACGTCAAAAGGATCTATGTAGTTTATTTCTTTTATCTCTGGGAGATTATATCCAGCCTCGCTCAGTTTTGCGGAAATGTCTCTCGCTGCGTTTCTTTCTAAGTGCGCGATTACGCATTGCTGGTGGCTCGGCGTGTTATTGTCCCATGTGAGTTTCTGGTTCAGCCAGATGCATCTGTTGCAGTGGTATGCGTCGCAGTTTCTGCACAGCGGCGCGTGGTCGAGTTCCAGCAGCTGCTTGTTGGGGATGCAAAGACCATTCTCGAGGTCGCCGACGGAGCGTGACGCGTCTTTGGTCTTATAGTTCATCTTGTTTGACACGCCAGTCTTCTCGTCGTAGTAGAACGCCGGACACAAGTAGAACTTCCCGTTAGGCGCTACTGTTATGTTGCCTATGCCAGCCTCGCAGTTGTGCATTTCCTTCAGCGTCAGCCTGTCGGTGAGTATGTTCAGCTGAGGGTGTTTCTGCTCTTTGTACAGGCTTGTCAGCACAGCGCCCAGCGTGTTCAGCGCTTTCTTGTATTCGGCTATCTGCTCGTCTTTGAATGTCTCGATGTCGGTCAGGCAGATGTTCATTCTTTTCACGTTCGGCAGCAGTGCGGCTATGTCGTATTGTTTCGCTATCAGGTCCTTGATTTTTATGCGCAGCACGATGTTGTCGCAGTCAACAGCGGCCGGCACTTCGTTCGTCACCTTCACGTCTCGCCCGATTTTCAGATTGTCTATCGATTCGATTGTTTCGTCGTATTCTGCTGGCAGTTCGTATTCCGGATACACGTATTGAATCATGAGATTCTGCTTCATGCCGAATAGTATCGCTTTCTTCAGCGTTTCTATCGGCATCAGGTTTCTCTCTTTCAGTGGGTTGTCTGCGTGACAGTATGCCACGCTGGTGTCGTCTAATAGTATGACTAAATATTGCAGGTATGGCTTCATGTCTTAGCAGATGTCGGTTTTGTTGGTTGGTTTGTTTTGTTCAAACTCCTCGCGCTTTCCTTCTAACTCCAGCTTGCGGTATAGTTTGTTCCAGTAGTAGTTGTTGGCTCTCACTCGTGCTTTGTGCATCTTGCAGATGGCCGTCGCTCTTTCGAACACGGTGTGCGTCTTGGCGGCGTCGTAGTTCTCGCCCTGGCACCATGCGCATCCTTCTGCCACCTCGCAGTCCTTGCATTCCTCGGTCGATTGTGTGCATCGGTCCAGCGTGAGGAATGGACGCAGCTTGTTCTCGTCGATGCCGTCTTTTGTGTTGCCTATTATCCATGCCTCTTTGTCGCGCAGAGAGTACTGTGCGAACCTCGTGCAAGGGTAGAAGTTTCCAGCGGCATCCACAGCGAGCATTCGTCCTGCGCCGCACCAGTTGTTGTTTTGCAGTTTGCAGTCGAGCGGCTTGCCCATGTTCTCCGAGAAGAACGAGCAGGCGTTTTCCTCATATTTGCCTCCGTCTATTATCTTGTCCGCCAACTCCGTCAGCTGCTCCTCGAACAGCTGGTCGTCGCCTTCCTTCCATACGTCCTCGAACACGCAGTTTATGTTCACCTGCTTTATGCCTAAGTCGTAAAGATGCAGGACCGATTCGCAGATGTAAGGCAGGTCGGCAGAGGAAATCGTGACCTTTGTTCCTGCCTCGGGGAACTGCTTCGTCCATAGCGGAATGTTGCGCACCACGTCGTCGTATGAGCCTTTCTCGCTTCCTTTGTACACTCTGTTCAGGTCGTGCTTCCTCTTTGTGCCGTCTATGGTTATGCCTATGCTCAGGTGCGTTCTGTTCTTTTCTATGAACTTCTGCACTTTCTCGCTGTCGTAGTTTATTCCGTTGGTCGAGAAATTGAAGCGGTAGCTGTTGAACCAGTGGTGGTTTCTGCGGAACATCTCGGACTTTATGTAGTCGCAGATTTTGTCTATCAGGTCGATTTCAAGAAAAGGCTCGCCGCCTATGAAGTCGAACACCACCGATTCCTGCTTGAAGTTTCTGTCCTCTTCGTGGTCCAAGATGTAGTCTATTGCCGCCTTCGCAGTTTCCCACGTCATGCGCTCGGTCTCGTTCTTGCCTACGAGGTAGCAGTATTTGCAAGCGAGCTGGCAGTCCTTGGTGACAATGAAAGTGATGCTCTTGGCAGTGTCTTCTTGCCAAGGATTTTGGATGTCTTTAATAATTTTGCTCATTGTCGTTCTTTATTTCGCTTATAGGCAGACACACTGGGATCGTGATGTTGACTTTATTTGTACTGCTTTGTATGATATTGTTAGAGTCAC
>CAMHCZ010000090.1 GCA_946183755.1 uncultured bacterium
GCGAGTTCACCCTTACGTTCGCCACTGTCGATACGATGGTCGCATCGGACTTCGTGGGAATCGTCAGCGCAAGAAAGGACTCCGACAAAATAGCCAAGACGGGATGGAACGTCGCTAAGGCTGAACATGTGAACGCACCTGTGTTCACCGACTTCCCGCTGACTATGGAGTGCAAAGTGAAAGAGACACTCAACCGCGACAAGGCTGGATACATGCTCATTGGCGAGGTGGTCAACATCGTCTGCGACGAGAAATACCTGGCGGCCGACGGTCAGCCTGACGTCGAGAAGATGAAACTGATATGCTACGACCCTGTACACTACGGCTACCTGCAGATAGGCAGCAAGGTCGGACAGGCATTCTCCGACGGCAAAAAACTGTAGCGGCACGACTGCACGCTGAAAACGAATAAAGCCAGCCCATCAAGGCTGGCTTTACTCTTTGGAAGGTATGAAGAAGTTATTTGAATGAAGGCTTGATACTTGCTACCCATGCAGCCACTCTGCCGTCGGTCTTCGACGACTCGTTGTCCTCGTCGATGGCCAATCCCACGAACTTGCCGTCCTGCACCGCCTCGGAGTCATCGTAAGTGTAGTCGCCGGCATCGACCGCTCCGACCACCGTCGCGCCATTGCCCTTGACTGCGTCATAGATTCTCGCCATTCCATTGACGAATGTGTCCGAGTACGAAGACGAGTCGCCGAGTCCGAACAGAGCCACGACCTTGCCGCTCAAATTCGCGTTCTGCAGCTCGCCGATGGCGCTTTCCCAGTCGTCCTGCAGGTCGCCCACGCCCCATGTCGATGTGCCGAGCACGAGGTTGTCGTACGATTCAAAGTCAGCAGCGCTGACTCCGTCAGAGACGTTCTTCAATTCCGCGTCGCCTATAGCGCTCGCTATCTTCTCGGCAACGGTCTCTGTGTTGCCGGTCGATGTACCGAAAAATATTCCAACTTTTCCCATAGTTTATTGTTTTGTTGTTAATGCTCAGGAGGATTGCTTTTGACTCTTTCGAGAGAACTTGGCGATTAAGCCAAGTTCGTCTCTTTGAGTAACCGTATTAATAAAATCAATCAACTTTCCGCTTGAAATTTGTATTGCAAAAGTACATGCCGCCGGCAGCACCCGCAATCCTTAGAAATTGGGATATTTTTCGACCCGTTCGCCAATTATAGTGATTTTCGCAAGCATAAACGCCTAATAATCACACCTATACAAACAAAAAAGCACCAAACGTTCATCACGCTTGATGCTTTTGTATTATGAAAGCGGCACTTGTGTGCCTGCCGTTTCTTAGTAGCTTATCTTCACCGACTCCGCAGCCTTCTTGGCATTGGCTCTCGCTGTGTCGGTGTCTTTGGCTGCCGCTATCACAACGCCCATTCTTCTGCCCACTTTCGACATAGGCTTGCCGAAGAGGCGGATTTTCGTGTCAGGCACTTGCACAGCCTCGTTTATGTCGAAGATTGGCGCCCAGCCTTCCTGCTTTGCCTTTATCACATGGGATGCTCCCGGAGTTATCATGGCTGTGTCAACAGGCAGTCCGAGTATAGCTCTGACGTGAAGCTCGAACTCCGACATCTTCTGCGATATCATTGTCACCATGCCTGTGTCGTGCGGACGAGGCGAAACCTCGCTGAATATCACGTCGTCGCCGCAAACAAACAGCTCTACGCCGAATATTCCGTAGCCTCCGAGCGCGTCGGTCACCTTCTTGGCTATCTCCTGAGCCTTGGCTTTGGTGCTGTCGGTCATAGCTGCTGGCTGCCAGCTCTCCTGGTAGTCGCCGTTCACCTGCACATGGCCTATAGGCTCGCAGAACTTGGTTCCGAAGGCTGTTCTCACTGTCAGCAGAGTTATCTCATAGTCGAACTTTATGAACTGCTCTATGATTATCTTCGAGCCGTTGCCGCGAGCCGACTCCTTGGCGTACTTCCATGCCTTCTCGATGTCGCCCTCGCTCTTAACCACTGACTGCCCCTTGCCTGACGACGACATGATCGGCTTAGTCACGCATGGTATGCCTATCTGATGCACTGCGTCGCTGAACTCCTCGAGCGACGATGCGAAAAGATACTTGGCTGTCGGCAGTCCCAGCTCCTCGGCTGCGAGTCTTCTGATGCCCTCGCGGTCCATGGTCAGACGAGCAGCGTGGGCTGTAGGGATTACGTTGTAGCCTTCAGCCTCGAGCCTTTCGAGCTCCTCGGTGTTGAGCGCCTCGATTTCCGGCACGATGAGGTCCGGCTGCTCACGCTCTACAACGGCTCTCAGGGCCTTAGCGTCCTTCATGTCAATTACATAGTGGCGTTGCGCTACTTGCTGCGCTGGAGCGTCCTCATAAGAGTCAACTGCTATGCACTCGATGCCGAGTCTTATAGCTTCTATGGTTACTTCCTTGCCGAGCTCTCCGTTTCCGAGAAGCATCAGTTTGCAAGAGCTTGCGAATAGTGGTGTGCCTATCTGGCCGTTTTTGTAATTGCCCATGATTTTAATTTGTTTAGTGTTTTTGCTTTGGCAAAGTTATCCAAAAGAGAGTGAAAACTAAATTGTTGACTGATTTTTTTATTCGTGTTCACACATAAAAAAAAGCCCGGGCTTTCGCAGTCCGGACTTCCTGTCTTTATGTCATTAATGACGCTTAGTCTATGATGTCGAAACCAGTGTAAGGCTGCAGCGCCTTTGGTATGCGGATGCCTTCTGGAGTCTGGTTGTTCTCGAGCAATGCTGCCACGATACGAGGGAGAGCCAATGCGCTGCCGTTGAGTGTGTGGCAGAGCTGTGTCTTCTTGTTCTCGTCGCGGTAACGGCACTTCAGACGGTTGGCCTGATAGCTCTCGAAGTTTGACACTGAGCTTACCTCCAGCCAGCGCTTCTGAGCCTCGGAGTAAACCTCGAAGTCGAAGCAGATAGACGAAGTGAAGCTCATGTCGCCACCACAGAGACGGAGTATTCTGTATGGCAGCTCCAGCTTCTGCACAAGGCCTTCGACGTGAGCGAGCATCTCCTTGAGCGACTCGTATGAATGCTCAGGTGTGTCGATGCGGACAAGCTCCACCTTCGAGAACTCGTGCAGACGGTTCAGTCCGCGCACGTCCTTGCCGTACGAGCCAGCCTCGCGGCGGAAGCACTGTGTATATGCGCAGTTCTTTATTGGCAGGTCCTTCTTGTCGAGGATTACGTCGCGATAGATGTTTGTCACAGGCACCTCGGCTGTTGGTATCAGGTAGAGGTCGTCCAGGTCGGTGTGGTACATCTGGCCTTCCTTGTCAGGCAGCTGTCCTGTGCCGAAACCAGAAGCCGCGTTCACAACTGTAGGAGGCATTATCTCTGTGTAGCCGCTCTTCTGCGCCTCGTCTAAGAAGAAGTCGATGAGCGCTCTCTGCAGACGCGCGCCCTTGCCTATGTAAACAGGGAATCCCGCGCCGGTTATCTTCACTCCGAGGTCGAAGTCTATGAGGTTGTACTTCTTAGCCAAGTCCCAGTGTGGCAGAGCGTCCTCAGGCAGTTCCACCTTGTTGCCGCCGGTTCTTTCCACCACGTTGTCGTTGGCGTCCTTGCCTTCCGGCACCTCGTCGCATGGGATATTAGGGATAGTCGAGAGGATTGCGATTATCTTCTCCTCAGCCTCTTTCATCTCGGCCTCCAGAGTCTTGTTCGCCTCCTTCATCGACGACACCTGCTGCTTAGCGGCTTCAGCCTCGTCCTTCTTGCCCTCCTTGAGCAAGAGTCCTATTGACTTGGAAATCTTGTTGAGTTCGGCAAGGTTGGCGTCCAGCTTGGACTGTGTAGCCTTGCGTGTCTCGTTCACTGCAATGACATTCTCGATAGGCTCTCTTCCGTCGAACAGCTTCTTGGCGAGCTTGCGGATTATGCCTTCCTTGTCTTCTGTGATTTGTTTAAGAGTAAGCATAACTGTATTTCTTTATTATTGAAAAAAGGGCGACACAAGAATGTCACCCTTTCTTATTAAGTTTTCTTGATAGCTTTAGTTCTGCTCTTCAAGTGGAAGTACAGAGACGAATGACTTGTCGCCAGTAGTCTTCTTGAATGAGACAACACCGTCAATAAGTGCGAACAAAGTGTGATCCTTGCCCATACCTACGTTCTGACCTGGGTTGTGCTGTGTGCCGCGCTGACGAACGATGATGTTGCCAGCTACAACCTTCTGTCCACCGAAAATCTTAACTCCGAGTCTTTTTGAAGCAGACTCACGTCCGTTCTTAGAACTACCTACACCTTTTTTATGTGCCATGATAAATAATTTTTAGTGGTTAAACGATTAAGCGAGAATGTCGCTGATTGTTAAAGATGTGAAGTCCTGACGGTGACCGTTCAACTTGCGGTAGCCCTTGCGGCGTTTTTTGTGGAACACAAGAACCTTCTTGCCACGGAAGTCACCATTAACCTCTGCCTTGACCTTTGCACCATCGACAGTAGGAGCACCTACAGTCACTGCACCCTCGTTGTCAACGAGAAGCACCTTGTCAAACTCAAGCTTATCACCTTCTTTTGCGTCCTTGATAGAGTGGACGAACAGTTTTTGTCCCTTCTCGACACGGAACTGCTGACCCTGAATTTCAACGATAGCGTACATTATTACGTATGTTTTAAATAATTATCGGGGAGGCGGGGTGATGAGCCTCATTGTCATCATTGCCACTTATGGCCTCTTTGCGAAACAGGGGACAAAGATATGAATTTGCATTGAAAACAAAAAACTATCCCATAAAAACATGACTTAAAAATTAACGCGTTACATAATAAAAGTCAAAAAGATACACATTGACTTTATTTTGAGTTATATTTGAGAGAATATCTAATACATATATTAATGACACACACTGGAAACGAAAAGTTATTGGAAAGAGAGCTGACGGCTTTCTTATGCTCGCGCAGATGCCCGGACGAGGCTGTGGCGGCGGTGGAAAACTGGCTGAACACGCTGGACCCAGAGAAAGACTGCATTGTATGCGGAGGACACTCAGGCATAGAGAAAAGAGTGGTCGTGCAACTCATGGAGAGAGGAATACCACTGATATGGATGGTGGCTGAAGCCGGCAGCATGAAGTGGCAGAACCTGACCGACACCGCATTGCAGGCCGGGAAACTGCTCATCGTTTCCACTAGCGAGGAGGCGCAGACCACAAGCACTCTTGCTTCTGAGAGAAACTCCAGAATGATAAGCATGGCGAAGAGCATCGTCATAGCCTACATGGACAAGGGCGGCATGATTGAGAAACTAGTGGAGGGACTCGACAACGTGCGACTGCTGACCGAGCAGACAAGCATGAAGAACGAGTGCTTCTGCATACGACGCGACGGAGGCAACATCTACTTCGACATAGAGCGCGGCATGAGCGGCAAATACATTAAAATATCGCAGACGAGAAAGTCGCGCGACGGAGGCTCACGCAAGGAATGCGTGTTCGTGAACGCAAGCGAGCTGAACATGCTGAAGAGGGCTGTGGACTGGGCTATGGCTCAGACGCAGACCGACGGCGGCACAAAGGAGAAGGCGAAGCAGCAACCACAGCGCGCGGCCGAGAGCCGTCAGGAAAACGACGGACCGATGGACGAAATCACAGCGCCATCCGACGACGCTGCCGCACAGAAGGAGAGCAGCGAAGGACTGATGGGCAAAATAATGTCGGTGTTCAAGAAATAGAAAGCACACGACACATAATATATATAAGCAGGGGCGAAGAAAATTCAGCCTCTGCTTTTTTTATGCACAATATAATTATAAATTTGCCATTACGACGGAAACGGAGCAGCGGCTTCCACCGTCAACATATTAGTAAGAATTAGCGTTTGCTATTTGTTCTATTCGCATTGAAACGTAGGAAATTTCAATAAATGAAGAAAGGAAACAAATCGTGAACGTCTGCGCTTTTGCGTGGGCGTGATTTGTCTTTCTTCAGGTTTTTTCCTACGACCTCAATGCGAGCAAGTCATTGCCCGCGTTTTTTTTGCCCAAAGGCAGAGGTCGTAAGAGAGAAACCACCAAGAAAAGAAAGGTAGCACCGCGCACAAAAAGCAAAGCGCAACTATGAGCGGAAACTCCAACGAGACGCCGCGCCAGATCAAGTCCCGCCGACGGGTGCAGGACCATGGCGAGGTGTTCACCAATCCGCGTGAAGTCAATGCCATGCTCGACCTCGTGAAAGAAGAGACCGAGCGCATCGACTCACGTTTCTTAGAACCGGCTTGCGGCGACGGCAATTTCCTTGCCGAGATTCTTCGCCGCAAATTAGACGTGTGTGACAGGTTCGTAAAGCAAAAGAAATACACACAGCTTGAGTACGAGAAGAACGCAGTGCTCGCCGTGAGCAGCATCTACGGCATAGAACTGCTGCCCGACAACGCCGAAGCATGCCGCGAACGGCTCCTGAAAATCTTCACAGAAGAATACAAAAGACTTTTCAAAGACTCTGTCAAAGCCGAGTGCATCGAGAGCATTCGCTATCTGTTGAGCAAGAACATAATAATAGGCGACGCGCTGAACTACCACCGTGTGGACAAGCCCGAAGAATGGATAACCATTTCGGAGTGGAGTCTGATAGGCGGCGGCATGATAAACAGGCGCGACTACGAATTCGTCTATCTCGTAGGCAACAGCGCGGAGAAAGACCTCTTTTCCGACACGCCGTGCCAGATATTCCAGCCAGTCCATTTCCTTAACCTAAATCCGCAAGCTTATGAAGAAGCATGATTACAACCCCGATGTGCTTAACTGCATAGCCAACCTAAGTAACGATGAGGTGTTCACGCCGCCAACGCTCGCCAATCAGATGCTCGATTTGCTGCCGGCAGAGCTGTTCAGCAACCCCAAAACCACGTTCCTCGACCCTTTCAGCAAGTCGGGTGTCTTTCTGCGCGAGATAGTCAAGCGCTTGGACAAAGGACTCGCGGCGCAAATCCCCGACCGGCAGGAGCGCATCGACCATATAATGCACAAACAAGTGTTCGGCATAGCCTGCACTGAGTTGACATCGCTGCTCAGCCGCCGCACGCTGTATTGCAGCAAGTTTGCCAACGGCAAGCACAGCGTCTCGAAATTCGACGACGAGCAGGGCAACCTGCGATACGAAGCGCTGAAACACACATGGGTGGGCGGCAAGTGCGAATACTGCGGAGCCAGCCAAGAGGTTTACGACCGTGGCGACCAAGCGGAACAATACGCCTACCAATTCATTCACACCGACAATCCTAAATCAATCTATAAGAACATGAATTTCGACGTCATCATAGGTAATCCACCATATCAATTGAGCGATGGAGGAGCTGGAGCTAGTGCGATTCCTTTATATCACTTATTTATACAGCAAGCAAAAAAACTGAATCCTAGATATTTGATAATGATCACACCCTCTAGGTGGTTCGCTGGAGGAAGAGGTCTTGATGATTTTAGAGATGAAATGCTTCATGACAAAAGAATAAAAGAAATTGTTGATTTCCCAAATTCATCAGAATGCTTTCCTGGAGTCGAAATCAAAGGTGGTGTTTGCTACTTTTTATGGGATAACAGATATAATGGAGAGTGCTTGATAACTACTATAAATAATGAAAAGAAATCTTCGCTAAAAAGAAGTTTACTAGAAGATGGTGCTGACACCTTTATA
>CAMHCZ010000091.1 GCA_946183755.1 uncultured bacterium
CAAAGAAAGAAATACAACTGTATGTTATACAGCACATTCTCGCTTAAAACTGCCAACAAACATTAAAAAGCCACCACCCAAAAGGATGATGGCTCTTTTTATGACTTCGAGACAGAGGTTACTTAACCTTCACCCCTGCCACAGAGAATATCTTGCCGTCTTTCTCTATGTACATATTATTGTCACGGAAGTACCTGATGCTTTAAACGCTTAATATAAGGCAGGTTATGAAACATGAGAGTAAAAAAAAGCTGTTAGACCCGCCCTCCGTAACCGACATTATTAACCGGCTATATAAGGGGTTGAATAACAGCAACGACAAAGATGAGTATAATTATTTAAATTACAATAATATGCAAATCAAAAAAACGGATAGATTCAAGCAAGCTTGATTTTTATCATTATTCCACAGGACACACCGCCCGCACGGACTGACCATAATAGCGGTAGCAGTAAAGGAGTTCCAAAGCACTGGAACTGAAGTTGAGACACCATGCGCTAAAAGGCTTGTCAAGATGCATCGACGACGAAGCGTAATTGCCGCTGTACTCCAAGTCGGTCAGCCTGCCATCTATACGGAAACCTGCCGCAGGAAGAAATATGTGAGCATCATCAATCGAATAAACTGCCTCAAGCGCAGGATTAGAGTCTTCGCACTTGACCTTGCCTTTGTCCGCATCCGCTTTTGCTTTATAAACAACGAATCCTCCGACTCCAGTGCCCTTATAATCATCCAACCACTGCCAGAAACAGCCATCCTTCAACTCCTGCAGCTCGCCAACCGTAGGCATGCGCCAGCCGCCTCCCCACAACGTGCTTGCCACATCGTCCGACGGCACAAGAACCGTAAGGTCATCCGTGAAGCCTTCGTTGCCATAAGCCGCATCATTGCAGTACTTTGTCAGTTTGTCGCGGTCGGTGCCGTATTTATATGCACTCCAATTGTAATCCGATTTGTGAGATGTCTCGCCCCAAGCGTAATAGCAGCCACAGTCTATAGGTTTGTCCGCGCCAACGTTGCACGTCGCCCACCTTACCGACAAGCCCAAGTCCACATAAGCATAGCCGTTATCAGTGCCATCGGAGTAATACGCGACTTCCTTGATGACATCCTCCTTATCTTCGGAACATGACAAAAACAGAATCGCAAAAATAGCAATGACAATTGCGCTTGAGACTCTCATCATTCGACAAGTTCGCCTATCAATGTCGCCGACGACGCCTCCTTGATTCTCACTTTTACGAACTCGCCGATGTGGTGTCCGCCCTTAGGGAAGACGACAGACTTGTTCTGCGAGCTGCGGCCGAAGAAGTCGTCATGCGAGCGTTTCGAGTAACCCTCGATAAGCACCTCGAACGTCTTGCCCACGTCTTCGCGGTTGCGCTCAGCCGACTTGCGGTTCTGCACCTCGATTATCTCGTTCAGACGCCTGATTTTCACATCTTCCGCCACATTGTCGGGCAGATGCTTGCTGGCGAATGTACCTGGCCGCTCGCTGTACTTGAACATGAACGCCATGTCGAAGCCGACCTCCTCCATCAGACTGAGCGTCTGCTGGTGGTCCTCCTCGGTCTCGTCGTGGAATCCGCAGAACACGTCGGTGCTTATGGCGCAGTCCGGGATTATCTCCCTTATAGCCTTGATGCGGCCGAGATACCATTCGCGCGTGTACTTGCGGTTCATGAGTTTGAGTATCTTGTCGCTGCCGCTCTGGAACGGCAGGTGAATGCTCTTGCAAAGGTTGTCGTGGGCAGCTATCACGCGCAGAGTCTCGTCGCTCATGTCCTTTGGGTGCGACGTCGTGAAGCGGATTCTCATCTCCGGAGCAGCCTCCGCCACTCTCTTCAGCAGTTCATCGAAAGTCACGGTCTCGCCTTCGGGCGACACATATTTATATGAATCGACATTCTGTCCCAGCAGTATGACTTCCTTGTAGCCCTTCGCCTTCAGGTCGTCCAGCTCGCGCAGGATGCTGTCCACCTCGCGGCTGCGTTCTCTGCCTCGTGTGTAAGGCACAATGCAGTAGGTGCAGAAATTGTTGCAACCTCTCATTATAGATATGTAACCCGACAGCGGATTGCCGATACGCGCCGGCACCACGTCCTTATAGGTCTCGGTCTTGCTGAGTTCCACGTTTATGGCCCTCTCGCCGTTCTCTGCCGCGCCAACGAGGTTCGGCATATCCATGTAGGAATCCGGGCCAGCCACCACATCCACGCCGTACTTGTCAATCAGCTCGTCCTTCATTCTCTCCGCCATGCACCCGATGACGCCTATGACCATGCGTCCGCCGCGCTTCTTCTTCACCGTCTGCAGCTGCTGCAAGTGCGAGAGCACCTTCTGCTCGGCGTTGTCTCTCACCGAGCAAGTGTTCAGCAGCACCGTGTCCGCCTCGTTCTCCTCATCCACCATTGTGTAACCGTCCATACGCATGATAGAAGCCACCACCTCGGTGTCCGCCTCGTTCATCTGGCATCCGTATGTCTTGATGTGCAGTTTCTTCAACTGCGCGTCATTCGCTGTCTCCTGCATGTTTATTCTTGTGTTTTATTGAATGGCAAATATATGAATAAATTTGCTTTATGCCCCGACGCATTTCCGTTGTCAGAAAATCGGTTTTTATGCCACAAAACAGGTCAAATAATTTCGCCAGCGCCCTCACATTCCCAATTATTTTGCTACTTTTGTAATCTAATCATTGGCTTCGCAGAGGCTTCGACGCGAGAAAAACCTTATCGCGGTGGATGCTTATTTGCCTATGAGCCAGCACTATGA
Organism: uncultured bacterium; assembly: GCA_946183755.1. Taxonomy (GTDB): domain Bacteria; phylum Bacteroidota; class Bacteroidia; order Bacteroidales; family Paludibacteraceae; genus UBA4363. The sequence continues at coordinate 2,777 of CAMHCZ010000091.1, forward strand.
AACACACTATGACTGACGAAAGCATCATGCACTCCGGGCTCGTGGAGAGCGTCGAAGGCAATGTGGCACATGTCCGCATTGAGCGTTTGTCGGCTTGTGCCGGCTGCCACGCTAAGGGTCTGTGCTCCATCGACAAGAAGAAGCAGACCATCGATGCATACCTCAACGGCGTGTCCGTGACAGAGGGGCAGAAGGTCTCCATCGTCGGCCGCATGTCGTCCGGCATGCACGCCGTAGTCATAGCGTTCGTTGTTCCACTCGCAATCATGATAGCACTCATCGCAGTGCTTATGTTCATAGGGTCTTCCGAAATCACAGCCGCTGGCGCTGCGCTCGGAGGACTTGTTTTTTATTATGTGATGCTGATTCCGTTCCGCAAGAAGCTGAACCGGAAATTCGCATTCACCATCAAGCCGTATTAATATTAACAACTAAAATCTATAATCAATCAACTTATGTACTTAATAATTCCAATTATCGTGTTGGGGCTTGTAGGACTGATTGCAGCAATCATCCTGTACGCTTGCTCCAAGAAGTTCGCAGTTGAGGAGGATCCTCGTTTGGGAGCAATCTCAGAAGTGTTGCCTCAAGCCAATTGCGGAGGTTGCGGTTTCCCTGGTTGTTCAGGATTCGCTGCTGCCTGCGTCAATGCGTCGGCTAAGGGCTCGCTGGGAGATTTGAACTGCTCTGTCGGAGGCCCTGAGTGCATGGGCAAGATAGCCGACATCCTCGGACTCGCTGCCGGAGAAGCAACTCCTAAGGTTGCCGTAGTAAGATGTAACGGATCATGCGCCAACAGACCAAGAATCGCGCAATACGACGGACTCATGACCTGCCGCACAGTGAATTCATGCGGCGCCGGCGAGACTGCCTGCGGATTCGGATGTCTCGGCTGTGGCGACTGCGTTGCTGCTTGTAAGTTCGACGCTATACACATGAACCCTGAGACAGGACTTCCAGAGGTTGACGACGAGAAGTGCGTTGCGTGCGGAGCATGTGTCAAGGCATGTCCTCGCTTCATCATCGAGCTCAGAAAGAAGGGCAAGGGCAAAGGCATGCGCATCTGGGTTGACTGCGTGAACAAAGACAAGGGCGCTGCTGCCAAGAACGCTTGCAAGGCCGCATGTATCGGCTGTGGCATGTGTGAGAAGGTCTGCCAGTTCGACGCTGTTCACATCGAGAACAACATCGCTTACATCGACCAGGACAAGTGCCGTCTGTGCCGCAAGTGCGAGTCGGTTTGCCCTCAGGACGCAATCCACAGCAACGGTTTCCCTAAGCCTGTAGAGAAGAAGAAGCTCGCTGACCTGCTTCCTAAGCCAAAGCCTGAAGCAGAAGCAGCACCAGCAGAACAGCCTACAGCTCCTGCCGCAGAGGCAAAGCCAGCAGAGAACGCTGATAACAATAACGAACAAAACAAGGAGGCTTAAGCATATGAAGACTTTCACTTTTAGAATTGGTGGTGTACACCCTGATGAAAACAAGATAACCGCGGAAGTCGCAACAAAAGTAGCAGCGCTTCCTAAACAAGCCATCATACCTCTGTCGCAGCACATCGGCGCTCCAGCCAAGGCTGTGGTGAAGAAAGGCGACAAGGTAAAAGCCGGAACACTGATAGCAGAAGCCGGAGGATTTGTTTCCGCACCGATATTCTCGTCTGTTTCGGGAACTGTAGCCAAAGTGGACATGGCAGTTGACGCGTCTGGATACAGAAAGCCAGCCGTGTTCATCGACGTGGAAGGCGACGAGTGGGAAGAGAGCATCGACCGCTCCGACAAGCTCGAGAGACTGTCCGACCACCCAGAGCTCACTCCTGAGGAAATCGTGAACCGAGTACGCGCTAACGGCGTTGTAGGTATGGGTGGAGCATGCTTCCCTACCTCAATCAAGCTGACACCTCCTCCTACAGCCAAGGCTGAATGGGTGATAATAAACGGTGTGGAGTGTGAGCCATACATCACAGCAGACTACCGTCTGATGATGGAGCATGCCGACGAGATACTCGAAGGCGTGGAGATTCTCATGAAGGCCGTGAAGGTGGACAAAGGATTCATCGGCATCGAGGACAACAAGCCTAAAGCTATCGAGCTGTTCAACCAGAAGGTTAAGTTCCACCCTAACATAAAGGTTGTGCCTCTCGCAAAGAAGTACCCTCAGGGAGGCGAGAAGCAGCTTGTTGACGCAGTTGTGCGCCGTCAGGTGCCAGCACCTCCAGCAATCCCTGTGAACGTAGGCGCTGTGGTGCAAAACGTAGGAACCGCGTTCGCCGTTTACGAGGCTGTAATGAAGAACAAGCCTTTGTTCGAGAGATATGTGACCGTGACAGGAAAGAAGCTCGCCAACCCAGGAAACTTCATCGTGAGAATGGGTACTCCTATGAAGCAGCTCATCGAAGCGTGCGGAGGCCTGCCTGAAGGCGACAACAAGATACTCGCCGGCGGTCCTATGATGGGTAAGGCGCTGCCTACAGTTGACGTTCCTGTAGTTAAAGGAACAAACAGCGTCACTATCCTCACTGACGACGATGCCAAGAGAAAAGAGCCAAACCCATGTATCAGATGCGCGAAGTGCGTTTCTGCTTGCCCTATGGGTCTGGAGCCATTCCTGCTGGCTACGCTTTCTGCCCACAAGGACTGGGAGCGCGACGAGAAGGAAGACATCGTTTCCTGCATCGAGTGCGGCTCATGCCAGTTCACATGCCCAGCTCACCGTCCATTGCTCGACAACATACGTACCGGCAAGCAGACAGTCATGGGCATAATCAGAGCACGCGCTGCCGAAGCTGCAGCCGCTAAAAAAGCCGCAGAAGAGAAGGCCGCACAAGCAGCCAAGTAATTAAGTAAAATCAATTAGCACAAAAAAACATATAATATGGCTAATCTAATAGTATCTCTATCTCCACACGCACACGGTAACGACAGTGTGGAAAGAAATATGTACGGTGTGATCATCGCGCTGATACCTGCGCTGATTGTGTCATTCCTGTACTTCGGTGTTGGTTCCGCCATCGTGTGTGGCACCAGCGTTATCGCCTGCCTGTTCTTCGAGTGGGCTATCACAAAGTTCCTGTTGAAGCGCGAGAAGTCAACCATACTCGACGGCTCTGCCATCATCACAGGTATCCTGCTCGGATTCAACATGCCGTCGAACCTTCCTATCTGGATTATCATCATCGGCGCGCTCGTGGCAATCGGCGTGGGCAAGATGACCTTCGGCGGACTGGGCAACAACCCATTCAACCCTGCGCTGGTAGGACGTGCGTTCCTGCTCGTATCATTCCCTGCGCAGATGACAACATGGCCTGAGGCTGGACAGCTCGCATCTTACACAGACGCGACTACCGGCGCTACTCCGCTCGCCATAATGAAGGACGCCATCAAGTCCGGCGACGCTTCAGTGCTCAACAAACTCCCTGACTCGCTCGACATGTTCCTCGGTAACCCAGGAGCAGGATTCGGAGCAGGATGTATCGGTGAGGTCTGCGGCGCTGCGCTTATCCTTGGCTTGATTTTCATGCTGTGGAAGAAGATCATCACATGGCACATCCCAGTGAGCATCATCGGAACAGTATTCGTCATCGCAGGACTCATGCACTTGGCTAACCCAATATACGCTAACCCAGTGGCAGTAATCCTTTCCGGAGGTCTGTTGCTCGGCGCTATATTCATGGCGACAGACTATGTCACTTCGCCTATGACAGCCAAGGGACAAATAATCTACGGTGTGGCTATCGGATTCCTGACAATAGTGATACGTAACTTCGGTTCTTACCCAGAAGGTATGTCATTCGCTATCCTCATCATGAATGCGTTCACACCACTTATCAACACATACTGCAAGCCAAAGAGATTTGGCGAGGTCGCTAAAAAATAAGACACTATGGAGAAATTATCGAATTCATTACTTAATATGACAGTTGTGTTGACAGCAACAGCAATTGTCACTGGCGGACTTCTGGCTTTCGTCAACGACGTCACAAAAGAGCCTATCGCAGAAGTCAACAAGCAGGCCACAACCGACGGTATCGTGAAGGTAATGGGCGGCAACCCTAACATCAAGACTGATGCCGACACAATAGAGAACAACGGCAAGACATTCGTCGTTTACAACGTGACCGACGACAAGGGCAACGCTCTGGGCAACGCCGTAGAGAGCTCGACAATGGGCTTTGGCGGCGACCTTAAGGTGCTGACCGGTTTCGACGCCGAGGGCAACATCCTGGGCTACACAATACTCGGACACGCTGAGACTCCAGGACTCGGCGCCAAGGCTACTGACTGGTTCCAGAAAGGCGGCAAGGGCGACGTCATCGGCAAGAACCCTTCCACCGACAACCTCACCGTGAAGAAGGATGGCGGCCAAGTCGACGCCATCACCGGCTCCACCATCACCTCGCGCGCCTTCTGCCGCCTGGTGGCAACAGCATACAACGCATTCCAAATCGAGAAAGGAGAACAACAATGAAAGCTAAAGACATAATCAAAAACGGACTTATCAAAGAGAACCCCACCTGGGTCCTCGTGCTCGGTATGTGCCCCACCCTGGCCACCACCACATCGGCCATCAACGGCCTTTGTATGGGCCTTGCGACGACCTTCGTCCTGATGTGCTCGAACGTGGTCATCTCGCTGCTCAAAAGCGTAGTGCCCGACAAGGTGCGCATCCCCTGCTTCATTGTCATCATCGCCACCTTCGTCACCATCGTCCAGATGGTTATGCAGGGCTTC
>CAMHCZ010000092.1 GCA_946183755.1 uncultured bacterium
TTTGTCACGGCGTTCACCTGGTTGGCGTATGCCGGTCCTATTATATAGTCGCTGTGTGCGATTGCCGGATTGTTCTTCAGCACGCTCTGCACGCCGAACTCGCTTTTCTGTGTGTCGTAAACGCTGATTGTCACTCTGTAGCCTTTGTTTTTCAGCTCTTTAGCCGCCATCAGCATGCCTTCGTAGAACTCGATGAACTTGTTTATCGTTCCGTCCGGCTCGTCAAGCATCAGCGGCAGCAACAAGCTTATGTTCAGCGACTTTGTCTTGGCGCTCTGCTTCTTCTCTATCTCGTTCACGGTGCTTATGCTTGTGACTTTCGTGGAGTCGTTCACAGGCACGGTCTTGTGCTCGTTGCTTGGCTTCTTGAAGTCGGCGCTGCTTGTGGTCAGCGGCTTGGCTGGTATGCGTATGGTCATGCCAATCTTCAGTCCGTCAGCCAGTTCAGGGTTCATGTCGAGTATGTCCTCCTGCTTCACGCCGTACTGTCGGCTTATGCCGTACATGGTCTCCTTCGGCATCACGATATGCTCCACGCTGTAAGGGTGTTTCAGTGTGCTTGTGGCCTTCTTGGCAGCCAGCGCCGCCTTCTTCTTGTCGTTGAACTTCGGAATTTTCAGTGCCTGTCCGGCTTTCAGACCCATTTCCACTGTCGGATTGTACTGCGCTATGGTGGCTTGTGTCACGTTGTACTGCTTGCTTATGCTGTACATCGTCTCCTTCGGCGCCACGTTGTGTATGATGAATTCCACCGAGTCCTCAGTGTTGTTCTTCGCCACAGTCGGATGCAGCGGTATCAGGAGTTTCTGTCCTTTCTTTACGCCGTCCTTTGCCTTGTTGTTGAATTTTATGATGTCCTCCTGGCTGACACCAGTCTTTCTGCTCACTCCGTAGAGGCTTTCTCCGTCAGCCACAGTATATTCCGTGAATTCCTTTCCGTTCTTTTTTATGGTCTTGGCCTTCTCATCGCCAGCGAACAAGTTGGTGCTGATGCAGAAAAAAAGCGCCGCCGCGCACAAACAAATCTTGCCAGTAAGTCTTATGTTCATCGTTTTCTTGCTTTGTTTATGTTAATTGTGTGATATGTTCTTGCTATAAATTTCAAAGGTAATAATTATTTGTAACTTTCCGACCTTTACATTATTTTTGACAGAAATAAATCCGTGTAAAACAGTTATGCCACGACATTTTCAAGCGATAACAATCACTCTTGCATCGTTTCTTTTCGGGTTATGCGCCCCAGTTGCAGCAGACGTATTTCTTTCTCCGTCAGACGGTTCGGTCACAGCCACATCAGTCGGCATTGCTCCGGACGGCGTGGACGAGATTGTGTTCACCACAAAGACTTCGCTTGAACTCACCTACAGGTGCGCATCGCCAGCCAAGATAACATGGCAGTCATACTCCACAGGCTCCGACAAGACTGACGCGGCTTCGGCGGCAAACGCCACATCGCTATCGGTCAGCGCCGTACCTTCGCGCGGATACATCGTCACAGCCCGCGACAACTCCGACAACGTGATAGAGTCCAAGACATTGTATATTGTGCAGATGGCAGACAAGATGTTCCGTCCGATATCCCTGGACACCGTGACAAACGACGACCATTGCACCTACGCCAAGCTGCGCGCCGTTTACAATAACCCGACTGTGGGCTATGTGACTTCGTCCGGCGCATCTAAAAACATTAAACGGCAGTTTACAATCGCTTATAACACAGTGGAGTATAACGGCACTGACATAAGCACCGTAGAGCGGGTGGACACGTTCGTGACCAAGACCAACGGCAACGGAGTCGAGGACACGATAAACGTCGAAGCACCGTACGCCAATACGTTCTTCAAACTTTCAGGCGACTTGATATGTGACGCTTTGTCGCTCACCACGCCTGTTTCCACTCCATACGAATACGAATCGCACATAGTGACGGCGAAGATAGCCGCCAGGATAATCGAGCGCGAGGGACTGAACGAGGCTCAGCGCTCCGACTCGTCAGCAACGACTGGCATAGGCGGCTCGGCACCGCTCCAGGTGGCGTTCACGTCGAACTCCAACTATCCTGTGGCTCAGTTCTTCCAGTGGATTATCATAGACAACGACAACAAGAAGGACTCGTCAAACGTGTATCACGACCGCGACCTGAACTACACATTCACACGCACTGGCGTTTACACCGTGATTCTGAAGGCGGAGCATAACTACGATGCATCCACATCCTCGGCTTGTCAGTACGATTGCGAGCCGTACATAGACTCGATTCTCGTGACAGTGTCGGAGTCCATGCTCGAAGTGCCGTCGGCCTTCACTCCTAATGGCGACGGAGTGAATGACGAGTTCCGTGTTTCGTTCAAGTCGCTCTCCAAGTTCAACTGCCAAGTCTTCAACCGCTGGGGCACAAAGGTTTACGAGTGGTCCGACCCGACAACCGGCTGGGACGGCACTGTGAATGGCGCCAAGGCAAGCGTCGGTCCCTACTATTATATAATAGAAGCGACGGGAACCGACCGCAACTCCGACGGCTCCTACAAAACGTACCGCAGAAAAGGCAACATAAATCTATTCCGTTGACATATTCACATATTTTCTTTATATTTGCTCCGATATTGTTGAAAACACGAAAACATAACCTTAATAAATGAAGACTAAAGTATTAGCAATTCTGGCTGTTATTTCAGCATCGCTATTCTCAATGAAAGCGTCAGCGGCATCGGCGCCTGATATCTATTACTATCAGGACCAGTTCAACGAGATAACAGAAATAATACAATACGGCGACGCGCCAAGAGATTCTGTGGAGTTCGACGAACTGGTGGAGGCGCTTAAGGTGCTTTACTCCGACCTCGCTAACGACCACAACGTCAAGAAAAAAGCGCAGCTGCTGGCCGACATCAAGTCAGTCTGCCTTTTCATGGGCGAGATTTCACCAGACATCCGTTCTTATTACCTCTCGATAGAAGAGAAGAACAGAGCATTGAACATTCTCGGTCTTCAGGAGAAGGTTTACTCACGTTCATCACGCTTCTGCATGCCTATCTGCTATGTGAAGATGTGGAACGGCGCTTACACAGCATATTACGCAATAAACGAGAACGACTCGTTGATGAACTCGTTCAAGTTCTCGTTCTCGGGCCGCACGCCACACACCACCATATCCGGTTCGGTAGAGGAGGGCGCGTCTAAGTCGTCAGCACGTCTGGTATTCAGCACATTCGGCGATGTCAAGGAACTCTCGTTCCGTCAGGAGCATTGCGAGGCATTGATTACCGACATGACATACATTCAGCCTGAGATAATCCAGCCTAAGGTTGACATCTACCCAGAGCCAGACTATCTGACCAAGGAAGAGAAGCAGGCGCTGAAGAAGAAACAGAAGGCGAAACTGAAGAAGGATAAGGAGAAGGCCAAGAAACAGGCGCAGAAAGCCAAGAACAGAAAGAAAAAGGAGATGGCTAAGCAGCGCGAGGAGATGAGAAAGAAGGCTCTCAAGGAGCGTCAGGCAAGTATGGCTGAGCAGAAGAAAGCGCGCGCAGAGCAGCTCAAGGCTCAGAAAAAGAAGAAATAAGTCAGAGTGATATAAATGAGAAAAGGACTGTCAGAAATTGGCGGTCCTTTTTTTGTAGTGTGTAAAAAATGAGCCGCTCATGATGAACGGCTCATTGTGGTTATTTCCAAGGCAGGATTTTGTCGAAGAAATAGACAATCTGTCTTTGCCACCATACCCAGTCGTGGCTCACGTCCTGTCCCCAGTAGTCTATCCATGCAGGAATGTTCTTCTCTCTGAGCACGGCATCCAGCTCTCTTGTTCCAGCCAGCAGGTCGTCCTCCCAAGCGCCTTGTCCCACACAGCAGATTATCTGGCTCTGCCTGTAGAGGTCGTTGTAGTAGTGGTCCGGCGCAAGGTTGCGGAGGAAATGCACAGGTGAGTTGGCGTAAACCAGGTCGTCCATATAGTCGTGGAAGAAGTATTGTGCGTTGAAAAGTCCGCTGAGCGACACAACCACGTCAAACAAGTCCGGACGGCGGAAAAAGAAGTTGCCGGAATGCACTCCGCCCATGCTGCAGCCAGTGACGATGGCTTTGTATCCGTAAGTGCCGTTTATGCCGACGGCTCTGCCGAAAAGCTCTTCGGTTATGTATCTGAACCACCTTTCCTGCAGCTCGATTCTGTAGCGTGGGTCGCCGCTCTCGTTGCTCCATGTCTCCTCGTCGATGCTGTCGGGCGTCACGACGGTCAGCCTTCCGCTCTCTATCCATGGCGAGAGCACGTCAATCATGCCGAAGTTCTCGAAGTCGTAGAATCTTCCGTTCTGTGGCGGAAATGCGAAGCACAGTTTGCCGCCTTGGCTTCCGTAGATTTTGAACTCCATATCTCTGCCGAGAATATTGCTGTATTCCTTATAATATCTTACTTCCATAAAATTTCAAGTTTTTAATTATTTGCGAATTTAATATTATTGTCTGTTTTTAAGCCTTGTCGTGAACGAACTTTATGAACTCGTCGGTCTCCTTCTGGTCGTTCAGCAGCACTGTGTACATCTGGTTGCCCATTTGCGGAACCATCATTTCCGGCATTCGCTCGCACATCTTCATCCTGTCGCCGTATTTTTCTATTATCTCGTCGTGTGTGTGAATGTATTTGTAAATGTCTCTTCTGCTGGCATATACGCAGAACTTGTGCTCGTCGTGGTCGGGCAGCAGGCGCTTGTCGGCCGTCACCATGTCCGCCCATATTTGATAGACGTCGGTGCTGTGTGCCCAGTTCATCATGTCGGGAGTGTAGCCTCCGGCAGGGCGCATGTTCACCTCCAGTCCTATGTAGTCGCCCACTTTGCCGAGTCCCTTCTTGGCTTTCGTTAGTCGGAAGAACTCCAAGTGCACAAATCTTTGGTTCACGCCGAATGCCTTTATCGTCGCTCTGCCTCTTTCCCTCAGCTGTTCAGGAATGTCTGAGGCGGTGTAGTACATCAGGTCGAGTTTCTTTTTCACAATGTCAGCCACAGGCGGCCACACGTTCATGCTCTCGAACAGAATGTTGCATTGGCTGTCGCTTATCGCGTCGTAGCTGCATATCACTCCGGTTACGAATTCCTCCATGACGTATCCCTCGTCGGGCTTCACCTTGAAGAAGTTGTCGAGGTCAGCCTCGTTCTCTATTTTGAACGTGTCGGTCGCGCCCACGCCAATCTCCGGCTTGCAGAAAACAGGGTAGCCCACAGCCTTGATGAACTTCTCGGCGGCTTTCCTGTCGGTCACTCTCTCGCATCTGGCAGAAGGCACTCCGGCTTTGTCGTAGAACTCCTTCATTCTGAATTTGCTCTTTATGTTGCTGATTCTGTCGTTCTGTATTCCCGTCGTTATGTTGAAGTCGGTGCGCAGGCGTGCGTCCTGTTCGAGCCAAAATTCGTTCATGCTCTCTATCCAGTCTATCTTTCCGTATTTGAAACTGAAGAACGCCACAGCCTTGAACACCTGTTCGTAATCGCCCAGGTTCTCTACTTTGTAGTATTCCGTCAGGGAGTCTTTCAGGTGTTGGTCGAGCGAATCGTATGGCGCATCGCCAATGCCGAGTACATTAACTCCGTTTCTGTGCAGTCTGTCTGTGAAGTTCCAGTATGTATGAGGAAAGTTCGGTGATATGAATACAAAATTCATGGTGGTTCTTTGTTTTATTAGACAGTGCAAAGTTAGCGCACTCTAATCGCTTGTAAATAGCATTTATGTGGTATTTATATTTGTTTTTATGGCGGCAGCCACAAAACAGGTATCGGGAAATGTTGAAAAATGTGTTGTACGGCAATGTTGCCCTTAAATTTGCTGATAAAACGGAGTCACGCAATAAAATATTTCTTATTTTTGTTCTTTAACAAAATATCAATAAAACGTAAAATGGCTGATTCCGCAGAAAAACATATAGATGAAGAATGGTCAACCGTCATCAAGCCTCGAGAGTCGTTGCTGGATGTCGATTTCAAGGAGATTTGGAAGTACCGTGACTTGTGGAGCTTGTTTGTCAAGAGGGACATAATAACCCAGTACAAGCAGACGATTCTTGGACCGCTGTGGTACTTTGTGCAGCCGATAATGACCACCATCATGTACATGGTTGTGTTCGGCGGCATAGCAGGCATAAGCACTGACGGACTGCCTCAGGCGCTGTTCTATTTATCTGGCATCTGCATGTGGCAGTACTTCTCGGAGTGCATGAACAAGACATCTAATACGTTCGTAAATAATGCAGGTGTCTTCGGCAAAGTGTATTTCCCACGACTGATAGTGCCGCTTTCCACAGTGACATCCAATCTGATAAGGTTCGGCATACAGTTTATGTTGTTTGTAGTGGTGTATATTTATTACATGGCCTTCACCGATGTTAATGTCGGTCCGAATGTTTATGCGTTGCTGTTCCCAGTGTTGGTGTTGATGTTGGCAGGCTTAGGACTCGGTTTCGGAATCCTCTTTTCGTCGATGACCACAAAGTACCGTGACTTGACGTTGCTTTTGGGGTTCTTTGTGCATCTTTGGATGTATGCAACGCCTGTGATTTACCCATTAAGCATGATAACAAACGAGAAACTGAAACTTGTTATGTCGTTGAATCCGCTGACAGGAATATTGGAGGCATTCAAGTACGGAATGTTGGGCACAGGCTCTTTCAGCTGGATGGCGTTAGGATACAGTTTCTTGTTCATGGTGGCGCTTCTGGCATTGGGCATCGTGGTGTTCAACCGTGTGCAGCGCAGTTTTATGGACACAGTATAATGAACAATAAAGGATGAACAAATTTCGGTTGCTGAGCGGAGCCGAAGCACCGACACTGCAGCAACAGAATTTTGGAAAATAGACAAAATGTAGTGAAATGAGTACAGCGATAGAATTCAATCACATATCAAAGCAATACAGATTAGGACTTGTGAGCACTAAGACTCTGACGAGCGATTTGAACCGCTGGTGGCAGATGAATGTGTTGCGCAAGGAAGACCCGTACCTCAAAGTTGGAGAGACGAACGACCGTTCAAAGAAGGCGCTTTCGGACTTTGTGTGGGCTTTGAAGGATATAGACTTCAAGGTGGAACAGGGCGATGTGGTCGGCATCATAGGCAAGAACGGAGCAGGTAAGAGTACGTTACTGAAGTTGTTGTCTAAAGTTACAACTCCGACCACAGGAACAATAAAAGCCAAAGGCAGAATCGCTTCGTTGCTTGAGGTGGGTACAGGTTTCCATTCAGAGTTGACAGGCCGTGAGAACATCTACATGAACGGTGCTATCCTTGGCATGAGCAAGCATGAAATCAATCGCAAACTTGACGAGATAGTTGATTTCTCTGGCTGTGAGCGATACATAGACACCCCG
>CAMHCZ010000093.1 GCA_946183755.1 uncultured bacterium
GGGCGGCTTCTACAGGCCTCGCCTCAGTCGTATTTTGACTGAGGCGTTGATTTTTTAGTATACTGAAGCCGCGCTGGACGTACTCCTCGGGCTTCTCGCCGCTCTCTATCATCTCGTACCACTTCTTCTTGAGCGGCAGGTAAAGTGACAATCCATAAACCCACATCACACATGACACCACAGCAAAACAACTTCCAAGAGAACTTCAAGAACACCCCTTCTGTTTTACAACATATTTTCACATAAAACATTAATAAACAAGCAAATAGACACAAGGGCTTTTTCTTGCGCTTTATATGAAGTGTTCGCGACAAATTGTATATTTGTTACTTATGAGATAACACAAAAACACGGCAACTATGAAAAAGCGCATCATCTTATTAGCCGCATCATTGGCAATCGGCATGACGGCGGCGGCTCAGTCGTCGGGGTTCAAGGAATTAGACGAATGGGTGGACACATGGAAGCAGACGCAGCAGCACTTCTTCGGCTACCCCGTCAACGAGCAGTCGGCGCTGCACGGATTCTACGAGTGGTATCTGGCTTCAGGCATGGACATGGTGAACTTGAACAACGCTGGCGACCCCATGAGCGGCAGTCCTGAATCGTACTCGACGCACTACTTCGAACGCGAGGTGATAGAGTTCTTCGCGCCTCTGTACGGCTTCGGCAAAGGCGAGGCTTGGGGCATCGTGACCCACAGCGGAACCGACGGCAACAACCACGGCATATACTTCGGCACCAAGTATCTGTACAACAAGACGCGCAAGATGCCGGTGGTCTATGTGTCCGACGAGGCGCACTACTCCAACATGCGCCTGTGCGACCTGCAGAACCTCGACGTCCGTTTGGTGAAGAGCGACGACATGGGTCGCATGATACCCGAGGAGCTGGAGAAGGCGCTCGACCTTTCGCGCCCTGCGCTTGTGGTCTATGCCATGGGCTCGACGTTCAAAGGCGCTATCGACGACCAGGCTGCGCTCAACGCCGTCCTGGACCGCCACCCGGACCTTGAGGTCTATCGGCATGTGGACGCCGCCCTGTTCGGAGGCTATCTGCCGTTCACCGAGCATAAGGCCATGGTGAGCCAGAAAGAGATGCGGTTCAACTCCATAGCCATCAGCGGGCACAAGTTCTTCGGCATCGACTGTCCGTCGGGGCTATTCATCTGCACACGCGAGACCTACGACAGCCAGAACTCCTTCAACGTCGCCTACCTCAACGGCAATATGCGCATGATAAACTGCTCGCGCGACGCTGTGCAGCCGCTCAAGTTCTGGTGGCTGATACAGACCGTGGGCTACGACGGCTGGGCGAAGCAGGCAGCGCAGATGATGGAATGCACGGCTTATCTGAAGCAGCAGTTGGACAAGATTCATTACCCATGCTGGGTGAACGCCTACAGCAACACGGTGTTCTTCAAGCGTCCGTCGGCCGACATCGTGCGCAAGTACAATCTGGCGCAGGGCCACGACGAGAGGTTCGGCGGCGACTTGGCTCACATAGTCGTGATGCAGCATGTGACGAAGGATAAAATCGACGCGTTCATCTCGGAGCTGAAAAGCAGTCTGAAGCGGTAACGCACTGGGGCAGCAGGTTCACCAACCACTGCCCCATTTTATTGCTCCATATTTCAGAAAAAGGATTATCTTTGTTTTTCATAACCCCAACGGCAAAAAAACAGCACAATGCACCACTCTATACAGAAAATCGCGTCCATGGCAGTACTGACATGCGCTGCCGCCATGCTTTTCTCGTCGTGCAGCGTGAAGCAGCAGCTCAAAAGAGCCGACCGCCGTTACAAGATAGGCGAATATCACGCGACCGCGCCCAAGTACAAGCGTCTGGAGCAGCGCATACCAGCCAAGAACAAGGCTCTGCGCGGCGAGGTCTGCTACAAGATGGGCAACTGCTACCGCAAGATAAACGACGTGCAGCGCGCCTCGGCAGCCTACCGCAAAGCCATAAGATACAAGATCGAGAACAAGGACGTGTACCTGTATTACGCCGACGTGCTGCTGAAAGCTGGACAGAACCGCGAGGCACGCTCCAACTTCTACCACTACCTGAGATACGACTCAACTAACGTGTGGGCGCAGAACGGCGTCATATCGTGCGACAGCGTGAAGCTGTGGAACAAGATGCCGCAGCGCTACTCGGTGAAGAAGATGGACGTCTTCAACTCCAGAAAGGGCGTGGACTTCTGCCCTGTCGTGGCTGACGACGACGGCTCGGTGGTTTACTTCTCGTCGTCGCGTGTGGCAAAGGGCGTCAAGGGCGTGAAGAACAGCAAGATAACCGGAATACCGAACAACAACATCTACATAATCAAGCGCAAGAACAACGGCAAGTGGGACGACGCGCAGAGCATCTCCGACGACATAAACACGACGTTCGACGAGGGCGCTTGCACGCTGTCGCCCGACGGCAAGGCGATGTACTTCACCAAGTGCCGCTACATAGCCGGACAGAATCTCGGCGCGGAGATATGGAAGAGCCAGCGTTCAGCCGGCGAATGGGGCGAGCCTAAGCCGGTGACGATAATCGGCGACAGCTCGCAGACCGTGGCACACCCTGCCATCGCGCCCAACGGACGGCATATCTACTTCGTGTCCGACAGAATAGGCGGCTACGGAGGCAACGACATCTGGCGCTGCGAGATTATCAACGAGCATGAGTTCGGCATTCCAGAGAACCTCGGACCGGAGATAAACACCTCGGGTGACGAGATGTTCCCTTCGTTCGGGCACGACGGCACGCTCTACTTCTCGTCCAACGGACATCCGGGCTTCGGCGGATTAGACATCTACGCCGCCAAGCAGCTGGCACTCGACTCGGTGAACGGATACTACCACTACAGCGTCAAGAACATGATGGCGCCAATCAACTCCGCTGGCGACGACTTCGGCATAACATTCATAGGCAAGAGCAACAACGGCTATTTCTCGTCCAACAGGAACGAGCCTAAGGGATACGACAAGATATATTCATTCGGCATGGCAGAAGTCAACTTCGCCATTTCCGGCACAGTTACCGACTACCGTGGCAACCCATTGCAGGATGCCTACATAAGAATCGTAGGCGACGATGGAACCAATGCGAAGATTAACGTCAAGAAAGATGGGTCGTACCTATTCGAACTCAAGAAGGGCGTGAAATACATAATGCTCGGCTCGTGCAGAGGCCACCTCAACCAAAAGGCGGATTTCTCCACCAAGGAGATATACAAGACGCAGATTTTCAAGCAGGATTTCGTGTTGCCGTCCATGCTTCAGCCAGTGCCTATCGACAACATCTTCTTCGACTTCGCCCGCTACACCCTGCGCAAGGAGTCTGAGGAGTCGCTCAACGCCCTGGTCAAGATGCTCAACGACAATCCGCACATAACCATAGAGATAGCCGCTCACACCGATATGGTGGGCTCGGAGGAATCGAACATGACGCTCTCGGAGAAGCGTGCACAGTCGGTGGTAAACTACCTAATCTCGGCAGGCATCGACGAGGAGAGGCTTTCGTATGTGGGTTACGGCGAGAGTCTGCCGGTGAGGGTCAGCGAGGCTGTGGCGAACGAGCATCCGTTCCTGAAGGCCGGCGATGTGCTGACCGAGGATTTCGTCTCTAACCTGAACGACGCGCAGAGAGACATCGCCAATCAGATAAACCGCCGTATAGAATTCACCGTCACAAAGACGACATACAAGATGTATTAACAAACACAAGCAACATATATGCAGCAATACTTAGACTTACTACGAAGAATAAAGACCGAAGGCGTGAAGAAAGCCGACAGAACAGGCACAGGAACAATCAGCGTCTTCGGACACCAGATGCGCTTCAACCTTGAGGACGGCTTCCCTATCGTCACCACGAAGAAGGTGCACCTCAAGTCCATAATACACGAACTCCTTTGGTTTCTTGCGGGCGACACTAACGTGAAGTATCTGCAGGACAACGGAGTGAGAATATGGAACGAATGGGCAGACCCTGAGACAGGCGACCTCGGACACATCTATGGCTACCAGTGGCGCAAATGGCCTGACTACAAGGGCGGTCACATCGACCAGATAGCCAATGCCGTGGAGATGATCAAGAACAACCCCGACTCAAGGCGCATAATCGTGAACGCATGGAACGTGGCCGACATCGACAACATGAACCTGCCGCCATGCCACATGTTCTTCCAGTTCTATGTGGCTGACGGACGATTGTCGCTGCAACTCTACCAGAGGTCGGGAGACTCGTTCCTCGGCATTCCGTTCAACATATCGTCATACGCCCTTCTGCTCATGATGATGGCGCAGGTGACAGGGCTCAAAGCTGGCGATTTAGTGCACACCATAGGCGACGCACACATCTACACCAACCATCTTGAGCAGGTGGATTTGCAACTCACACGTGAGCCTTATCCGCTCCCAGTGATGAAGATTAACCCAGACGTGAAGTCAATCTTCGACTTCAAGTACGAGGATTTTGAATTGGAGAACTACCAGTGCCACCCTGCCATCAAGGGACAGGTGTCTGTATAAAAAACACTGAATATGCCGAAACTCTCGATAATAGTAGCCGTGGCAGACGACCTCGCCATAGGCAAGGACAACGGACTGCTCTGCCACATTCCTGGCGATTTGAAGCGGTTCAAGGAACTGACAACAGGTCACACCGTCATCATGGGCCGCAAGACGTTGGAGTCGTTGCCAAACGGTCCGCTGCCTAACCGCAGGAACATCGTCATAACCCACCACCCTGAGACATTGCCAGAGGGCTGTGTTTCGGTGGTTTCGCTTGACGAGGCGATAGCCAAGGGCGCAGAGGATGACGAGATATTCATCATCGGCGGCGGGCAGATATACAGTCAGGCGATTTCGAAAGCCGACATGCTCTACCTCACTCGCATACACTCCACTTTCCCCGATGCGGACACGTTCTTCCCCGAATACGACGCGTCCGGCTATGACGAGGAGTTCTGCGAAAGGCATGAGCCGAGCGAGAAATGCAAGTATGCGTTCTCGTTCGTCAATCTCAAGAGAAAATAAAAAAAGAGCAGTTTTTCAACTGCTCTTTCTTATTGCTTTGTTCGGTCAGCCTATTTAGCCACCATCTTCATGGCCATATCAAGAATCTCAGTGCTGTCCAGCATTACCAATCCGCCGTCTGGTCCGCTCTCGATATGGAAACCAGCACAAGCGCCTGCTCTGTAATTCTCACCACCGAAGTAGTTTCTGACTGTTTCTGCTGACAACCCCAATTCTTCTGCAATCTTAGATATTGAGCCATCAGGCAGACTGTCCTTGATTTTTCTCAGTTCATTAAAAGTAATTGTTCTTGTCATAGGCTTTAATTTGTTTTGGTTAGTAATCTGTTTTATTTGCTTATAAAGTTAGCGTCTATAAGATTATCTAACAAATATTTTCAAATGTTACATAACACAAAAATCGCATTTTTCAAAAAAGCGATATGACGGCGAGAACAGCGATGGAGATTGTCAATGAAGCTGTAAGCAGCGCTATTTGAGGCTCAGAGAAGCCGTTATTGGCGTCGATACCTGTGGATGTGCGGCTCAGATGCAGGCTTTTCGGACGGAGTTTCTTGAGAAGGAAGAACGACAACAGTGCCGAGAATGTGCCGACCGCAAGTCCGCCGAGAATATCGCCCGGATAATGCACTCCGAGGTATATGCGCGAATAGGAATCGACCAGCGCCCACAGCAGCATGACAACCGAGAATGCCCTGTTCTTGAAAAGCAGCATCGTGAACACCGCTATGCCTATGGTGTTGGCTGCGTGCGACGACACGAATCCGTATTTGCCGCCGACGTATCCGTTCACGGTGTAAACAAGTCCCTGAAGACTTGGCTCATGCGTCGGACGCAGACGCTCGACCACGTTCTTGATCAGTCCGCTGGAAATCTGGTCGGCCAGAAGCACTGTAACGCCTATGGCAAGAAGAATCCAAATGGACTCGCGTTTCTTGGCTTTGATGATGACTGCCGCCAGAATCACAGCCACAGGAATCCATGTGACCGACTGCGAGAACCACCACATGAACGTATCCGCCCAGTCGCTCCTCAATCCATTGAGGTTAAGGAAAATACTCTTGTCTATTTCAATGAGTTCTTCAAGCATAAGCTATATGTGTTTTATTGCTTAATGTCGGATTCTTTTAGGCTAAGCTGCACCCTCTTGCGCTCCTTGTCGATGCCTATGACTTTGACCACGACCTGCTGCTGCAGGCGTACCACTTGGTTGGGGTCGTTCACAAACTCGTCGGACATCTGCGAGATATGCACAAGTCCGTTCTCCTTGATGCCGACATCGACGAATGCGCCGAAGTTGGTTATGTTAGTCACAATGCCCGGCAGCAGCATACCAGTCTGCAGGTCGTCCATCGTCTTCACGTTCTCGTTGAATGAGAACACCTTGACGCCCTTTCTCGGGTCTCTGCCTGGCTTGTCGAGCTCCTGCATTATGTCCTTCAAGGTCGGCAGTCCGGTCTTCTCGGTCACATATTTGTCGAGGTTTATGCTCTGTCGCGCGTTCTTGTCGGCAATGAACTGCTCCACGCTCTCGCCGTTGTCCTTCGCCATCTTGGTCACGATGTCGTAGCTTTCGGGATGCACAGCCGTGTTGTCCAGCGGATTCTCGCCGTTTCTTATTCTCAGGAATCCGGCGCACTGTTCGAAAGTCTTGTTGCCTATGTTGCTGACCTCCAGCAGTTCCTTACGGTTTTTGAACGGTCCGTTCTGTGCCCTGTAGTCCACGATGTTCTGCGCCGTCTGCTCGCCGAGTCCCGACACATACATCAGCAAATGCCGGCTAGCTGTGTTCACGTCCACGCCTACGCTGTTCACACAGCTCTCCACCACAGCATCAAGCGCTTTCTTCAGGCTGTTCTGGTCCACGTCGTGCTGGTACTGCCCCACGCCTATCGACTTGGGGTCTATCTTCACAAGCTCAGCCAACGGGTCCATAAGCCGGCGCGCTATGCTCACTGCGCCACGCACCGTGACGTCGTAGTCCGGAAACTCCTCGCGCGCCACCTTCGATGCCGAGTATATCGATGCGCCATTCTCGCTCACCACGAAAACCTTCACCTCGCGGTCGTATCTTGTGTTCGCGATGAAATGTTCGGTCTCACGGCTGGCTGTGCCGTTGCCTATGGCTATGGCTTCGATGTTGTACGCTTCCACCATCTTCTGCACGCTGCGACGCGCCTGCGCCTCCTTGTTGTGCGGTGCGTGCGGATATATCGTCTCGTTGTGCAGCAGGTTGCCTTGCGCGTCGATGCAGACCACCTTGCATCCCGTCCTGAATCCCGGGTCTATGCCCATGACTCGTTTCTGT
>CAMHCZ010000094.1 GCA_946183755.1 uncultured bacterium
TCGAAGACGCTTTGAATACATCCGTTCAAACATACCTATATGAGAATCCACATAATCGTAAACAACCACCCCGACATAGACGAAGCCGTGTATCAAAGAGCAGTCGTGGGGCTGGAAATCGGAGAGTACAACAAAGCGAAGCAGGATTTCGAGAGCCTGTTGCGCAAATACCCAGACTTCCTGCCTGCGTTCTACGGACATGCACAGGCATGTGAGGCCATCGGACTGAAAAGGCAAGCCAGCATAGACCGGTACAGAGCCGCCATGCTGGAAAACGACGCAATGAACGGAAAGTTAAAGCGCCGAAAAATCGTCGCCGCAGCCAACATAGCCACGACAAAATCAGTGATAGCCGAAGCCACAAAGAAGTTCGAGACTGGAAATTCCGATTACTACAACGACAAGACAAGAGGCAAGGTGCAGGACGAAAAAGCCTCTGCCACAATGAGAAAGAACTTTGTGCTGAGCCCATACGCATCAAACGAGCTCGTGAGGAAAGACAGCCGCAGATTCCTGCCTATCGTGGAGAAATTCAACCAAAGAAGCGGCATGAAGCTGACTATGACAAACAACGACATTGCCCTGTCCGAGCAGCTAAGCAGCATCCATTTCGCCGACATTGAGCGTATTGACAAAGAACTGGGCAAGGGCGTAAGCAACGAAAGAAAAGCCGTGCTGCTGACAGCCAAAGCGATAAACTACATCATACTGCAAAACCCGGACTCTGCCATAGCCGAGCTTGACAACGCGGCAATGAACACAGGCGAGAACGATGAGCTGAGGAAAATCATACGATTCGAATACGGCACCGCGCTCAGCAAACGCATGGAAATACGTCTAAGCAAAGGCGAAAATAGCGACAGCAAAGAGATAGAGCGAATAAAAGAGAACTGGGCGGAGTGTGAAAGCGACACCGAGCTGGGGCTGTACGCGACATTCAACCTCGGCAACCTGTGCTACAACACCGGAAACTACAAAGAGGCCGTGCTCCACTACGACAGAATCACGCAGAAAGACAAAAACTTCGCCGACGCCCATTTCAACAAGGCTCTGGCGAAAATAAAAGACGGCGACTTCGACCTGGAATCCATTAAAAACGACTTGTCGGCAGCCGGAGAGCTCGGCATTTACCAAGCCTACTCAATATTAAAAAAACTGCTGGACGCCGAGAGCAAAAGCCGCAAGAACTAAGCCACCTCGTTGAGCAGGAAAAGCAGAAATCCGTCGGAATAAGACGCCAGACGGAAACGGCTCAGCATGCCGCCGGACCTTAATGCCGCTACATCATCGGCAGTGAAATGCGCGTCAGGACTCACTTTCGCCTCGAAACGCAGCTGCATCAGCCGCGAGTAAATCTCCCATGGATTATCCCAGTAGATACTGAATTTTCTGCCAGCAATGCTCTTCCACTCCTTAGTACGCAGAAAACGCTTTGCGATAGCCACTTCCTGACGTTTGAGCCAGCCTAAGGCGTGCGTCAGCTCATGCACACGCAAATGCTCATTGGCTGCCGAGATGTTCACACGGTACTTCACATAGTTGACTAACGGATAATAAGCGCCGACAGTGCCCTGCCCTCCGTACAGCGACATGAGAAAACGCTGCAGCCTGCCTGCGATGCGGAATGGCGACTGCATGACATAAGAAAACTCAGCCGCACGACCGAGGTGGCGCAACTGAGTCTTTATCGTTCCAGGCTTCAACAGCCCCTTACGGGCAGAAAGCCACCACCCTATCCAAGCCTTTGCTTCTTTTGGCGGGGTGAGCATTCTATGGGAGTTTTATGGTTACTTCAAGAAACCCTGCTTCTTCAGCATCTCGATGAAAGTCGCCGAGAACGCCTCAGCATCCTTCTTCGTGTAGCGGATGTCGGTAAACACCTGAGCAAGAGTCTCTTTATTATTCTCTTTCACAAACTGCTTAGACGACTCGAGAGCCTCCTTGGCTGCGTAAATTCGCTCAATCTCAGCATCGTCATAGTCCTCGTAAACCTCGTGATGGCACACGCCGTTTATAGGCAGGCGGTCCTCCTGGCGGGCAGGCACTTCGGCTGGATAGCCGACAGTGATAGTCGTGACAGGGACAACCATCTTAGGCAGTTTTAGCACATCGACAATCTGCGATGCGTTGTAAGTCGTTGTGCCGAGGTAGCAAATGCCAAGTCCCTCGCTTTCGGCTGCCACAGCGAAGTTCTGAGCAGCCAGCAGTGTGTCAATCACAGCCGACGAGAGCGACAGCACATTGTCGTAGCCTGGCACGGCGTTGCGCAGCGCGCACCATTTGTTGAAACGGTTGAAGTCGGCGCAGAAAGTCAGCACCACAGGCGCCTGTGTCACCATAGGCTGGTTGAAGTGGGCAGGAGCAAGCTGCTTCTTGATGTCGTTGTCGCGAGTGACCACGATGCTGTAGGTTTGCATATTGCCAGTATTTGATGCTCGGCAGGCAGCTGTGAGACAGCGATTGAGGATTTGGTCACTAAGATCTTTGTCTGTGTATTTTCTTATTGTTTTGTGTTTGATAAGTAAGTTAAGCATCGCTTTTTTTGAGTTTTATTGTTTTCACAAAACTACCTATTTTTTTCGAGTATTATCACTTCTTATTCATATTTTTGTATGACATACAAAATTCATGTAATGAAGGCTTCCAGAAAAAAGATTGCAATCGTCGCTGGCGCTGTCATAGCGGTATTGCTGACATTGACGATAACCACTCCATACTTATTCAAAGACAAGATAATAAACGCGATACTGAGCGAGGCAAGCAAGAACATAAACGCGCACGTCAAGTTCAGCGACGTGTCGTTCAGCCTCATCAGGAACTTTCCAAATCTGAGAGTCTCGCTCGATGATGTCGTGATAACCGGCAAGGGCGAATTCAAGGGCGACACATTAGCCAACATCAAGCACCTGAACGGCGTCATCGCGCTGACATCGTTGTGGAGCGACGACGGCTACAGAATCAGGAAAATCATCGTCAACGAGCCTGTCGTCCACCTGATTGTCAACCAAGACGGCAAAAGGAACTGGGACATAATAAAGCAGGACGACAAGAAGAAAAACAGCGACAAAAAGCCTTTCAAACTGTCGCTCAAGGAACTGAAGATAAAGGACGGAAGCGTGACCTACGACGACTACAGCAACGGCGTGTCGCTGTCTGTGGGAAAGATAAACCACAAGACTTCCGGCGACTTCTCCGACGAGATGAACAGCTTCGAGACCGAGAACGAGATAGAGGACGCATATCTGAAAGTCGGCAAAATCGTATGGCTGAACAATTACAAAATAGGTCTCGACGCTAAATTCAAAGCCGACCCACAGAACAACCGCTACGAGGTGAGCGACAACAGACTGAGCATCAACGACCTGAAACTCGCCCTGAACGGATGGTTCAAAATCGTGGACAAAAGCCTGTATGACATGGACTTGAGCGCCAGCGCCGAGGAGTGCCGGTTCAAGGACATCCTGTCGCTGATACCAGCCATATACACAAACAAATTCGAGGACATCGAGGCAAAGGGACTCGTGAAAATAAACGGATATGCCAAAGGCGAGATGGACACAAGGAAAGAGAATACGCTGTGGCCAGCATTCGGATTCGACATCGACGTGAAAAACAGTTCGTTCAAATATCCGGAACTGCCGAAGTCGGTCGATAAGATAAACCTGAAGTGCACGATAAGCAACAAAGGCGGCGACATAAACAACACAGTCATCGATGTGTCGAAATTCTCTTTGGTGATGGCAGATGCGCCGTTCGGAGGCAGGCTTAGGATAACCACTCCTGCGTCCGACCCGAACATAAACCTGTATGCCAAGGGAAGGATAAACCTGTCGCGCATAAAGGAATTCTATCCGCTGGACAAGGACCAGAAACTGGAAGGCACGGCAGACATAGACCTGACGATAGACGGAAGCATGTCATACTACAAGAAAAAGATGTACGACCGCTTCAAGTTCAGCGGCAGCATGACAATGTCCAACATAAAGTTCAACACGCCGTCGCTGTCGCATCCGCTGCAGATAATAAGCGCGAAGATGAATTTCACGTCGAGATACATAGACGTGCCTGTGATGAAAATACGCATCGGCGGCTCCGACCTGCAGGCTAACGGCCATCTGGACAACGTAATCTCATACGTATTCCAGAACGACACGCTGAAAGGCAGCCTCAACACGACATCATCATACCTCAACATCTCCGACCTGCTGACAACGGCCGACGGCGCACAAAGCCACGAAAGCAGCAAAGCTAAAGGCAAGAAGACAAGCAATGTGATAGTGCTGCCGCAGGACATGAACCTGACAATGGCATCGACATTCAACCACATAACCTTCGACAAAATAGACATAACAAACGCCAGAGGACAATTCACGATGAGCAATGGCAGACTGAGAATGAAAGGCATATCGCTGAACTCGATGGGAGGCACAATGACACTCAATGGCGAGTACGCATCGGACGCAGCCACACCAAGACTCAAAGGCGACGTGAACATCGACAACGTGCTGTACTCCGAAGTCTTCAGACAAATAACATCAGCGCGTAAACTCGTGCCAATATTCGGAAAGACCAAAGGACGATTCCACGGCAACGCCACGTTCGACACGCCGCTCGAAAGCGACATGAAGCCCAACCTCACACAGCTCAGAGCCAAAGGCACAATCTCGTCGAACGACATAACCATAAGCGGTGTGGAAGCGCTGCACCGACTGAGCAAGGCGCTGAAGAGAGACGAGTTCTACGACCCGGAAATATCGCACGTCAGCATACCGTTTGAGGTTAAGGACGGCAAAGTACTGACATCGAATTTCAGCTTCAACATAGCCGACACGAAATTCAATGTCGAGAACGGCTACACAAGCATAAACGAGAACATAGACTACACAATGCACGTGGACATACCGACATCAGAATCCACCATACTGAAGATAAACAAAGCCGGAGTCAGGATAACCGGAACCATAAGCGACCCGAAGGTGAAGGTGCAGACAAAAGAGATGATAAAGGAAGCCGGCAGAACGATAAAAAACAACATAAGCACAACCGTGAAGACCGCGACCAACGACATAAAGGAGGAATGGAAGGAAGAGAGAGCCGGAATGAAAGAAGACTGGAAGGAGTCCAAGGAAAACCTGAAGGAAGACATGAGAGAAGCCGGCAGCGAGATTAAGAACGCGTTCAGGTCGCTGTTCAAGAAGAACCAGGATTAGCGCGGCAGCCATATTCAAGGTTATTTACTATCTTTGTAAGAATTTTGAGTAAAAAAATATACATATCGTTAATAATCAGCCTTCTATCTGCATTTGCATACGGAAGTCCTAAGAAAGCGCAGCCCGACGAAAAGGCTGCTGCTGTTCCCGTCGTGGCAGAAACCGTGAGCACACCGCAGACCGACAAGACCATAAGCAAGGCTGACTCGCTGTACAAAGCCGGCAATTACAAGGAAGCCATCAAACTGTACAAAGAAAAGCTGTACGACGACCCGCACAACCCGAGAACGAACTACATGGTGGGCGCATGCCTGTTCTACGCCAACGAGATAAGCGAGGCGGACTACTATCTGTCCGACGCACAGGAACTGCCGGGAGCCGTGTTCATGAAAGGCGACATCTACGCCAAGCAGTATGAGTTCGGACAGGCGGCAGCCTACTACGAGAGAGCCTCGAGGATGGTGTCGCAGAAGTCATTCCTCTACGACGCGTGCGCGAGAAGGCTTCAAGGCATCGAGAACGCGAAGAAACTGCTTAAGTCGGTGGAGAGAGTCGTAATACTCGACAGCGTGACCGTCGACAAGAAGTATTTCTTCAGTCTGTACGCCCTGAGCGACAATGCCGGCATCCTATACGAGCATAAAAGCAACAGCACCGACTACTCTGCCCCATTCACTGGATACATGACGCAGAGAGAGGACCGCAAGATTTACTCCGAAAGCACCGACGGCCAGTGCGACATCTACGTCCAGGACAAGCTGATAGACGGATGGTCGAAGGGCAGAAAGCTGCCGGACGAGATAAACACGCCAGGCGACGAGAACTTCCCATTTCTTCAGGAAGACGGCATCACGCTCTACTTCGGTTCGACAAGGCACGGTTCGATAGGCGGTTACGACATTTTCGTTTCAAGATACAGCTCCGACAACAGCGGCTACATGTCGCCATTGCAAATCTCCATGCCATTCAACTCGCCATGGAACGACTATCTGATGGCGATAGACGAAAACAAAGGCATCGGATTCTGGGCAACAGACCGGTTCATAAGCGGCGACAGCGTGAAAATATACACTTTCAAAGCCGAGAGCCAGAGCATATACCTGCCAGAAAGCACAAGCGATGCGGAGAGGCTGCAATATGCCAAACTGAAGAAATTCTTCGTCGCACAGCCAGACACAGCGCAAGTCATAGCCGAGCCCGACAGCGTAATACGCAGGACTGACATTGACACCACCATGACCACAAACGACAGCATAAAAGCGGAGAAGGCGGACACTGCTGCTGTGCCACAAGCAGAGGAAGTCAAGCCACAGGAAGTCAGCGTACAAACAACCGGATTCGAGTTCAAGATAACCGACGAAATAACATACACGAAGCTGGACGACTTTCTGAGCGGCGAGGCGAAAGCCTACTACCAGCAAGGCGCAAGGCTTCAGGCCGAACGAAACGCCAACATCGAAATGCTGGACAAGCTCAGAGCGCAGTACGCGAGCACAGACAACGCCATCGAAAGAAAGAAAATAAGCACAGAAATACTGAAGATAGAAAGAAGACTCGGCACAAGCACAAAAATAGCCTACGAGAATTACTTCAAGCTATCGAGAAACAACGAGATAAAAGCAATTAACAACAAGAGAAAACAAGAATTGCTGAAGAAGCAGCAACAATAAACAGCAAAACAGATGATGCTATATCCACTGAAATTCAAGCCCATACTGAAAAACAGAATCTGGGGAGGTGACAAGCTCGGCACACTGATGAACAAGCCTGTGAAAGACGGCGAGAGCATCGGCGAAAGCTGGGAGCTGAGCGGACTTGAAGGAAACGAATCCATTGTCGAGAACGGCTATCTTGCCGGCAACAACATAAACGAACTGATAGAGGTTTACCTTGACGAACTCGTAGGACAGAAGGTCTATGACACTTTCGGACAGACATTCCCGCTGCTGTTCAAGTTCATCGACGCCGGCGACAAACTGAGCGTGCAGGTGCACCCCGACGA
>CAMHCZ010000095.1 GCA_946183755.1 uncultured bacterium
GTGGCAGTCTTGAAGTGCCAGTTGCCCAGTCCGCCTCGTCCGCCTTTCAGCAGCACGATTCTCTGCTTGTCTTCGGTCAATTCGCAGATGAATTCACCGTTGTCTCCGTCGTATGCCACGGTGCCGATAGGCACTTTTATGACTTTGTCTTCGCCTTGTTTGCCGAACGAACGCGACTCGCCTCCGCTTTCGCCGTGTCCAGCGAAGATGTGGCGCGCGTACTTCAGGTGTATCAGAGTCCACGTGTTCTTGTCGGCCTCGAGTATGATGTGTCCGCCTCGTCCGCCGTCGCCGCCGTCAGGTCCGCCTTTCGGAGTTCTTTTGGTCCTGATGAAGTGTCTGGACCCGGCGCCGCCTTTGCCCGAGCGGCAGAATATTTTAACGTAATCAACGAAGTTTGATGATGCCATGTTTTTATCCTGGAAATTTTTAATTCGTCGCAAAGTTAAGTGTTTATCCGACACGTTCAATAAGTTGCTCATTTATTATGTTGTTGTGCATGTTTGTATTTGTGCCGTCTCTGGGATGATATGTTTTATAACATTTTTTATGAGCCATTTATTTCCAGGTTAAAATTTTGTAATTGTCATATAGGTGCTTATATTTGGGGAAAGTCAAAAATGAAACAGATGTGTTGGACCATTGAAATTTGAGACTATGGATGTGTTAAAGAAGAATTATCATACTGCTGATGTCAATCTTTATGATAGACAACAGGTTTATGTCCGGATGCGTGTGTGGCCTGTTTCTGGATTTTTGTGCTATGTGTGTGGCATCGGTGGTCGTTTGAGGTTTTTTCTTGTGATGTTGTGGCTGTTTTGCGGTGCTTGTTTGATGGAACCGCGTGCGGAAGAACTCAGTTCCTCTGAGATTTATGAGCAAGAGATAGCTAAGGTGCTGGCGGATACGGTAGACGATGGAACTGTCGTGCGGCAAGAGCAAGTGTGTGGGCAGGAGAATGGACTGGCGTCTGAGGAATGTGAGCGTGGATGGAAGTACATCCTGATTATATGCGCTGGAGGTCCTCTGCTGTTCATGATTTATATTATTTACGTGTATTTGAAAAAACCCGAAGAAAGAAAAGGTGGAGCGTTCAGAATGCTTGTAGTCGGTGTGCTTATGGCGGTGCTGCT
Organism: uncultured bacterium; assembly: GCA_946183755.1. Taxonomy (GTDB): domain Bacteria; phylum Bacteroidota; class Bacteroidia; order Bacteroidales; family Paludibacteraceae; genus UBA4363. Next base: position 1,134 of record CAMHCZ010000095.1, read on the forward strand.
TTATGCTATAAGCGTTACAGGATTCTACTTGAAGTTTTTCGCAGACGAAAGAATCAGCGCGGCCATTGTTGTGGTGGCGGTTGTCGTTGGCATTATGTGTCTTGGGTGGTATTCGCAGAAGAATGGGAAAAATAAGCAATAGAGAATAGGAGTGCACGGTTTTGTTCAACTAAAAAAATATGTATATGAAGCGTTTCTTTTTGTTGTTCACATTAGCTTTTATGGCTTTGTTTTCTGTGTCGGCTCAAAGTGGCACTGGAATATTCATGAAAATTGAGGAGCACGACATGTTCTCTCAATGCTTCGCTTCGTGCGACGCCAATAAGGACGGCATCTTGACTTTCGACGAGGCTGCCGCGACTACGAAACTCTCGTTAGAAAGGGGCGGAAGGCTGAACATAATCGAGGATTACGAGTTTCTGAAGCATTTTCCTAACCTTGAGGCCATATCGGTTGGTAATACTACGTTGGAGGTTATCGATATGCACTATCTGACGAAGATTAAGACAGTGAATGTCTCTAATGCCTTGTGGCTTAAGAAAATAATTGTCGCGCCAGGCATTATGGCTCCTGAAATCACAGGAGAGCCACATGATGATCCGTTCAGGGAAGTGGTGAAGGTGGAGTTTTATGTGGCGGATCCAGTCGCACGTGGTTTGTTTGCTGAAGGGTACGAATATGTGGAGCCTGTTGAACAGAACGGTGAAAAAATCTATATCGTAGGGGTGGAGTATGCGATAGGACCATTTGGGCTTTGGCGTAACGGCAAGTTGGAGGTTCCTTGCGAGTACAACATTGATTTCATAAAGGAGAATTATTTCACCGTGCAGACAGAGGATGGATTTTTGAATTTCGCGGACGAAGGCTTCAAGGCGTTTTGTCTGCGTAACAAGAAAATTGATACGGACAAGGATGGCAATATAACGAAAGAGGAGGCGGAGGCTGTGACAAAACTCAGTCTTATGAGCACCAGGAGCTTCATCGTAAATATCAAGTCATATGAGGACTTGAAGTATTTCCCGAATCTGGAGTCGTTTGACGCAGGCTTCAACTATCTGGAAACGATAGATGTGAGTTGCTGTCCTAAACTTAAACAGCTTGACTTGTCAGACTCGCGTATGTTGAAGACAGTTGTTCTTGCCAAGGGTTGTAAGCCGGAAATCCGTTATCCTGTGGCTTACAAGGGCGAGGCACCTAAAATAGTTTATACAAAGTAGAAACCTTAAAAAAGACTGTATGATGAGAAAGACAATAATCAAAAGAATGGCTCTCATGGCGGTGTCTGTGATGGCTATGTTGCTCACTGTCAGTGGTGAACAACCTTGTAACGAATGTGGCGGCTCGGGCAGTGTTACGTGTCCGACATGTCAAGGTCGTCCTTATTATACCTGCATAAAGTGCGGTGGTTCGGGTCAGGTGTCATACAATGGCAGCAGCTACACTTGCGGAATCTGCGAAGGCACAGGACGAAATGAATGTCGTACGTGCAACGGAAGCGGCAGGGTTCTGTGCATGCGTTGCATTGGACGCGGCTCTATACATGTGCCGGATTAACCATATGGTTATACAACAAAACAAATTAATGCATTATGAAGAGGTTTTTGTTTCTTATGTTGACATTCATCGGTATGATGGCGGTCAACGTGCAGGCGCAGATGGCGAGCGATGCGTTTGTCAAGATAGAAGACCACGACATGTTTTCGCGTTGCTTTGCCGAATGTGATTCGGACGGTGATGGATTTGTGACTTATGAGGAGGCTGCCAAGGCAACGAAGTTGGTGCTCGATTTTGGCGGACGCTTGAATATAATCGAGGACTTTGGATTCTTGACGCATTTCCCTAATCTCACGATGTTGTCGGTAGGCAATACGTCGGTTGAGCACATTGACTTGCGCTGTTGCCCTAAACTGAAGCATCTGAATTTGACCAATGGTCTTTGGGTGAAGGACGTGACGCTGGCAGTCGGTTGCAGCCCGCAGATAATATTCCCTGCAGGAAGCGCCGATGTTATGATTCATCGTTCGGACAAGCCTTGCGAAAGAGCAGGATTCTCCTATCGCGAGAGAATGGAACATGAGTTGTTCCCTTGCTATCTGGTCAGTACAGATGGCAAGAAGTACGGCGTGTACAACAATGGAAAGCTGGTCGTTCCGTGTCAATACACTAAGCTTGAGGCTCTGCGCAACTGGCAGGTGATGAAGAGAGCCAATAAGCAGAAAAAATAGAGTGACGACAAGTGTTTAACGCTTAAATACAACGCCTATGAAAAGATTGATTTTATCATTAGTCATTGCTGTGATAGCTGGTATATCAGCACAGGCGCAGTGCAGCCAAGGCGGACAACAGAAAAAGTGCCAGGAGAGTAAAGAAAATGTTACTGTTGTGAAGATTGAGCACAATAACATCTTCTCGCAGTGCTTCATAGACATCGACACAAACGGTGACGGCATCGTGGATTGCCGTGAGGCAAAGGAGGCTACGTTCCTGTCTCTCGAAAGAGGCGGTCGCAGCAATGTCATCGACAACTATGATTTTCTTAAGTATTTCCCAAACCTCACGGCATTTGGCGTAGGCACCACTCCAGCGGAAGAAATCGACCTGCACAATCTGAGGAAGTTGGAGAAACTTCATGTCGGCAATGCCGCATGGCTTAAGAAAGTAATCCTCGCAAAGGGCTGCAACGTTGAGATTACTGGCAAGGATGATGTGAAAGTGGAATACAAGTGATTTATACGCTAAAGTCTTTCTACCCCAATAAACTATGCTGTTATGAAAAGATTCATTTTAACATTAGCAGTAGTCCTGTTGGCTGTCGTATCAGCACAGGCGCAGTCAAATTGCAGAAGATGCGACGGCACGGGAGTGATAGTATGTCCGGAGTGCAACGGTAAGGCGGAGCTCTGTCCCATCTGCAAGGGACTGGGAAATATCGTTTGCCGCAGATGTCATGGCGAGTTCAAGACTTGTCCCGTCTGCCACGGCTCCAAGTATTATAATAACTCAAGTTGCTGGACTTGCAAGGGTACAGGTCGTGTCATCGACTGTAATCAGTGTGATGGCAAGGGGTATGAGAAATGTCCTGAAGCTCCGAAGTATTGTTTTTATGGCGACAAGGTGTGCCCTCGTTGTGATGGACTGAAGAAAATCCCATGTCCCGATTGCCAGTAGTCATTTAAAAAATAATCTTTATCATTTATGAAACGAATATATTTGTCATTATTGCTTCTCATTGCTACGCTGACGGCATCTGCACAGGTGAGCGACAAGGAAAACTTTGCACGCAATTATGAGCTGGCACAGCTTGGCGACCCTACTGCCATGTATCATGTAGGGAAAGGCTATCTCGACGGCAAGGGTGTTGCCAAGAATCATGACGAAGCCTTCAAGTGGTTTCTCAAGGCAGCGCAGATGAACAACGTGATGTCCATAGAAATGGTTTCTTATATGTATCAGTATGAAGACGGAACCGACTTTGACATTTTGGAAAGCATTTGCTGGGCCAGAAAAGGAGCAGAGCTTGGCAGCGGATACTGTATGTGTGAATTGGGACTCTACTATATTGGTTTTCATAAACTCTACTATGGTGGATATGTTTTTGAAGATGACAAAGACGATGTGGAAGAGGCGACCGAACTCTTCACAGACAAGAAGAAGGGCATCGAGTGGCTGAAAAAGTCTGCCCGCACAGGCTATAAGTTTGCGCAAGGGAGGCTGGAAGATATGGGAGAAAAATGGTAGTTTAGTTTGTAACTCATAAATCGTTATCAATATGAAGAAGGTGTTTTTATTCATAGCCATTCTTGCTTGCTCATTGCCAGCAATGGCTCAGGAAAAATGTGACTATTGCCATGGAAGTGGTCAGGAGGCACGTCCTTGCGCGTTCTGTGGCGGAAATGGGTATCGTGAGTGCGACTTCTGCTTGGGCAAGAAGGAGGTGCGCTGCAACATGTGTCAAGGTTCAGGAGAGATCGTTTGCGCCCATTGTCGCGGCAGAGGCGGTGTGCAGATCAAGGACGAATGGCGAGAGTGCCAGTATTGTGATGGCAAGGGAACTCCGCAATGTGAGACTTGCAAGGGCACGGGCATGAAGGTGTGCTGGAAGTGCGAAGGCGCAGGCGAGTATGTGTGCAACCAATGTAATGGCAGCAAAGTCAATATGTGGAGCTGCACGCATTGCAATGGTACTGGATATGTGAAGGCTCAGGCGAAGAACTCTAATGACGCTCCGCCGGCAGCCATAACTCACGGCTATTCTGGAACGTTCAAGATTGATGTGCAGCCGGGCGATACGAAAGAGGACATAATGCGCAAGGCGACTCAAGCTCGTGTGCGTCATAGAGCCAATATGATTGAACAGAGCCTTAAACAGTCAAAGTGATTCATCAGTAAATAAACAAGCCGCTGCGTTATATGCAGCGGCTTGTTTATTTTTGTTTGCAGGTTAGTACATCAAGTGTTGCTTGTTTTTGTTGCGCCATCCGGCTTCGCTCTTGTAGCTGGTGAAGTAGATGACGAGGTCGGCGTCGCTCTTGTAGTTCACGAAGAAAATCTTCTTCTTGGCGTCGCTTCTGTAATTCACGAAGTGCCATAAGCCGTTGTTGCCTGTCGCGTCGCTCTTGTAGTTGCACTTATAGACCACGAGGTCGGCATCGCTCTTATAGTCGGCTACATAGACCTTGACGTCGGCGTCGCTTTTGTAGTCGCATGAGTAAACTGTTTGCGCGCCAGCTGCCATAGCCATGCACACGCTTGCCATTAATGCTAATATCGCTTTTTTCATAGTTGTGGATTTTTGTTGTATGACGTGTTGTTTTATATCAAAAATCATTCCGTAATCGGTTAATACAGTGCGGAATTGTCTATTGTCTTGAATAGGTTTCTGTAGGCTGACGCTTTGCCTTTGTATGTGGCGAATACTTTGGAGTATCCACCCATCTTGCCGCCGTATTCCAGAGTGAAGTTCTCCTCGCCCTGTCTCTTGCGTTTCACGTTCGTCTTTATCACGCCTTTCTTGTCGAGGTAGAATCTGTATTCAACCTCTGACCAGTCGTCGCTGTCAATGTCCTTGGCATAGATGAACTTTACGCTCCCGTCTTTGTCATACAGATATTCCTCGTAATAATCCCTGGCTGCGAAGTTGTAGCTCACTGTGGCGAAATAGACCGAGCGTTTGCTGCAAGGATTGCCTTCGTTCTCCTCGTCTTCGTAAAAATACAAGGTGACAGTCTCCTTGTGCTGCCCCGAACCGCAAAGCATCTTCTCCAGCACGACTTGGTAGCGGTTGGTGGGCGGATATTCGGGGTCGTCCATCAGTCTGATGTGCTCCTTGGCTGCGGCGTAGTCCTCGCGGATGTCTTCTATGCTCTGTGCTGTGCCAGCGATGCAGGCTATGGCTGCGGCGAGAGTGAAAAACAATTTTTTCATGTGGTGAATTTTGTCATAACACACAAATGTAAATATTTTTGCTTTCTGATAATTCGGGTGATTACATCCAGTTTAAATTCTGATAAAACTTTGACCTATGAACGCAGCTAAGCGATTTGTTGACTTGCGTGAGGAGGCGCGCCGTTGCCTGCTGTGCTACGATTCCCCTTGCTCTAAGGTGTGCGCCCAGTCCGACCCGGCGCGTGCTATTCGTGCCATACGTTTCGATAATGCTTCCATTGCTGGCCGTTGGATTGCTGATGCCTCGGCGGACGAGCTCCTTCGTGCGGAGCAGGCTTGCATACATTACGACCGTCCCATCCGCATTCGTGAGATAGCCGCGGCGTTGAAGCCGTCGGATTCGGCGTTGCGCTTGCCCTCGCTTGAGATTGATTTTTGCGGCATACGTTGCGAGAATCCTTTCTTTCTTGCATCTTCCTCCATCTGTACTAACTACGACATGGTGGCTTCCGCTTTGCGTGCCGGCTGGGCAGGCGTTTTCTACAAGACAATTTGCTTGCATGACATAGATGAGGTTTCTCCTCGTTTCGATGCTGTGGATAAGCCGTTCTCTGCCTTCCGCAATATGGAACAGCTGAGCGAGAATCCTGTGGATGTGGACTTTGACATCCTGCGCAGT
>CAMHCZ010000096.1 GCA_946183755.1 uncultured bacterium
TTATGGAAAGGTTTGTCAGCGAACTTGCTGTCATTGTGTGGTTCTGTGTCAACTCATACTCGCCTGCGCCCTGGAAGTATATGCCGAAGAACAAGCTTATGAGTATGCCCATGCCGGTGGCAAGTCCGTCGACACCGTCTATCAGGTTTATGCTGTTTGTCAGCAGGACGAAAAGGAACGTCGACGCCAAGTAGCTCATCCAAATGTGGCCCGGGTCAATTTCCGAGATACCGAATAGTCCGTGGAAGTGTGTCAGTCTTATGTTCGCCATCACCACGATGATGAATGCGGAGATGAATTCGCCTATGAATTTGTTTTTTGGCGATATGTCAATGATGTCGTCAGTGAATCCGACTGCGAAAATGCTGAAGAATCCAGCTAATGCAATCTGGCTGTTTGGGTTGGTGTCGGTGGCAGTGAATGTGGAGAACACAACAGGCGGAATGGCGAATATCAGAAATGTAATGAAGAATGTGGAGAAGATATTCATGCCTCCGACATTTGGTATTCTGCCTATGTGTGATGACCTTTTGTTGGGTTTTACCACAAGCTGCTTCCTTATAGAGATTTTCATGACGATAGGCATGAGCGAGAAGCCTAAAGCAAAAGAAAAAAAGGTCACGCACCAAGGATGGGCGTTGATTAATTGGCTTATCAGGATTCTTGTGGTTTCTATCATCATTGTAGTCTTGATTTTACAAAGATAATAAAATAAAAAAGCAAGCCTATGGATGTAGGCTTGCTTTTTTATGTCCGATGGATGATTTTATCCAAGGTATGTCTTGAGCAATTTGCTTCTTGAGTTGTTTCTCAGTCTTCTTATTGCTTTTTCTTTTATTTGTCTTACTCTTTCTCTTGTGAGTCCGAACTTGTCACCGATCTCCTCGAGTGTCATTTCCTGGTAGCCGATGCCGAAGAACATCTTGATGATGTCGCTTTCTCTCTCTGTGAGGGTAGCGAGCGAGCGGTCAATCTCCTTTGCTAATGACTCGTCGATGAGCTCTTTGTCTGCGTTTGGCGAGTTTGAATCTTGAAGCACATCAAGGAGCGAGTTCTCTTCGCCCTCGACGAATGGCGCGTCAACAGATATGTGTCTTCCGCCGACCTTCAGCGTGTCTGAGATTTTGCCTTCATCAACACCCAGCTCCTTTGCGAGTTCCTCGGACGATGGTCTTCTCTCGTGCTCCTGCTCGAACTTAGACAGGGCTTTGCTTATCTTGTTGAGCGAGCCGACCTGGTTCAACGGCAGTCTCACGATTCTCGACTGCTCAGCCAGAGCCTGAAGGATGGACTGTCTGATCCACCAAACTGCGTATGAAATGAATTTGAAACCTCTTGTCTCGTCGAATTTCTCTGCGGCTTTTATCAGTCCCACATTGCCTTCGTTTATCAAGTCAGGCAAGCTTAATCCCTGATTCTGGTATTGCTTTGCCACAGACACCACGAATCTCAGGTTCGCTTTTGTGAGTTTGTCGAGAGCTTTTCTGTCGCCCTTCTTGATTCTCTGCGCCAGTTCAACTTCTTCTTCTACTGTGATAAGGTCCTCGCGACCGATTTCCTGCAGGTACTTGTCCAGTGATGCGCTCTCGCGGTTTGTTATGGACTTTGTTATCTTAAGTTGTCTCATCTATTGTTTTGTAAATCCTATTATGAGAAAAATCGTACAAAGATATGAAAAGCAGATGCAAAAGTCAAGTTTTTATAGTGTTATATTTTGACATTGCGGAGCGAAGTGCGGTGCAGCAAAAATTGTGCAATTCTTTGTTTCATAGCGCAATGCCATAGTGTCTTATTCCGCTGTGTGTTCCATTGTGGCGTGGGTTTACGATTTTTTTTATGTCTAATCGCTTTTTCTCTGGTTGTGTCATGTTGTCATGTGTCAAAATGGCACAGAGGCAGTCGTGTCGCAATGAATAAGGGTATGTTGGTGTCAGATTCTTGGAAAATAATTACATTTGCACTTACAATACACAGTAGGCCGGTCTGTCGCTGCCACTTGTTGGGAGAGGAAAGTCCGGGCAACACAGAGCGCCATACTTCCTAACGGGAAGCCATCCGCGAGGGTGGAGTAGCATAACAGAAAATAACCGTCCGGAGCAATCCGGATAAGGGTGAAAAGGCGGGGTAAGAGCCCACCGGGATTGCCAGCGATGGCGTCGCCGTATGCCTTATGGGTTGCAATATCAAGTATACCAACGCTGTAGGACTGCTCGTCTGATGTTGGGGGGTAGATAGCTTCAGGCTTGTGGCGACACAAGTCGTAGATAAATGACAGACGCTTAAGGGAATCTCTCTTAGGTACAGAACCCGGCTTACAGGCCTTCTGTGTTTTTTTATTTTATTGCCTATGGATTCAAGTCAATCTAACAGGAAGGATTCTTTCGGCGCAAGGCTGATAAGTTTCATCAAGTACCTTCCTCATTTCTTCACAACGGACATTTGGAGGATTCCTATCGCCGAGGCTTCGAGGACCAGACGGATAATACGTCGTGTGCTCATGTCCATAGTGCTGGCAGTGCGCGGCTTTTCGGAGGACCGCCTTATGGTGAAGGCGTCGGCGCTCACTTACTACACCTTGTTCGCGATAGTTCCGATTATCGCGCTTGTGATGGCGATAGCCAGGGGGTTCGGCATGCAGGACCTTATCGTGGCGACGCTGTCTCGTCAGGCAGGCGAGCACGCCAGTGTGATGGCGAATGTTCTGGAGTTTGTCAATAGATACTTGGAGCATGCCAAGGGCGGCGTTTTTGTCGGCATCGGCGTGGTGATGCTCATCTGGTCGGTCATGTCGGGATTCCGCCATGTGGAGACGATATTCAACGACATTTGGAATGTCAAGAAGAACCGCTCGATTTCAAGCCAGCTGTCCACCTATCTTTCGCTTATGTTTGTGCTGCCGGTGCTTGTCGTGGCTTCCAGCGGACTGTCAATGTTCCTTGTCTCTGCGCTTTCCGACAATATGTTCGGTGTGCTGAGTCCTTTTCTCATTCATGTGATAAAGCTTCTGCCGTATTTGATTAACATACTGATTTTCACAGCATTGTTTTTAATCGTGCCTAATACGCGCGTGAAATTCCTCTCGGCGCTCACGGCAGGAACTTTCACTGGCATTGTGTTCCAGCTTTTCCAGTTCTTTTATATAAAAGGTCAGGTGTTCCTTACGTCTTATAATGCTGTGTACGGAGGTTTCGCCATGGTGCCTCTGCTGCTTTTGTGGCTTCAGATCTCGTGGCTTATTATTCTCCTTGGCGCAGAACTCTCGTTCGCTGTTCAGAATTACGCGAATTATGAGTATGCCGAGGATATAAAAAAGATGAGCCGCCGCTACAGCAATTTCTTGTTGCTTGCCATCATGACACTGATAGTCAAGCGCTTTGTGGCGGAGGAAGCGCCTTACACATCGGAGGACCTCTCGAAGGAAACCAAGATTCCGATAAAAATCGTTCGCAACAGCATCAATACGCTTGTGGATGTTGGACTGGTGGTAGGCGTGCATAACGACGACTCGCGCCAAAAGTCTTATTACCCGGCTGTGGATGTGAACAATATAACCATTGGCAAACTCATAAGCCGAATAGACAATTACGGCAGCGACTCGCTCAAACTTGAGGAAAACGAGAAGCTGGCGCCGTTCTGGCATCGTCTTGAGGCTCTCCGCAAAGATCCTGAAAGCAGAAAAGTCCTGCTCAAGGATATATGATTACACGCATGGACAGCATTGTGAAGAAAGTTCTTTCATTTATAAGGTCCGAGAGGCTGTTCTCGCCGGACTCAAGGATTGTTGTCGCTGTGAGTGGCGGCGCCGACAGTGTCATGCTGTTGCGTGTTCTTGTGTCGGCTGGATTCGATTGTGTGGCGGCGCATTGCAATTTCCATCTTCGTGGCGACGAGTCGGACCGCGACCAGTCGTTTGTGGAGTCGTTGTGCGCGGAGCTTTCTGTGCCGTTGGAGCTGGTCCATTTCCAGACAGAAGAATATGCGGCACAGCATAAACTGTCTATAGAAATGGCGGCACGCGAGCTCCGTTACGGTTGGTTTGAGCGGATTCGTGTCAAGCATGGAGCGGATGTCATAGCCGTCGCTCATCATGCCGACGATGTTGTGGAAACTTTTCTTATGAACATAGTCCGTGGCACAGGCATTCACGGATTGACAGGGATAAAACCGGTGGCGGGCAGGATTGTCCGTCCGCTGCTATGTCTTTACAGAAGCGAGATAGAGGATTACATGAGATTGAACTCGTTCGCTTATGTCACCGACTCGACTAATCTGCAGCAGGATTATCTGCGCAACAAGTTCCGTCTGAGTGTGATACCTCTTTTGCAGTCTGTCAATCCTTCCGCGAAATCAAACATATTGAATGACATAAAGCATTTGCGTGATGTCGAAACGCTTTACCGCTCGTATGTCTCCCAGTTGCATCAATCCGTGGTTCGCGACTGCGGTGATGGGGCGTTGACGGTTGACATACCGAGTCTTTTGGCTTCGGAGGCTTCGTCCACTTTGCTTTTTGAGTATCTGTCGCCGCTCGGATTCACCGCGACTCAATGCTCCGATATGGTGGAGTCGGCCAGGAACGCTAACGTCGGACGAGTGTGGCAGTCGCAGAGCCATACGTCATATCTGGACCGTGGCGTGTTCACTGTCAAGCCGAGTCGGGAGGACGATTCGTCTGAGGTCATTGTAACAGAGGAAGACGTGAGGGAAGGAAAAAAGGCAGGCGGGCTTTCTTTTGCGATAATGCCGGCGGCAGAAGTTCGTTTTTCAAAAGGCAACGCAGTGGCTTACGCGGATTTTGATAAAGTGGCATTCCCGCTTGTGGTCAGGACTTGGCGTGCTGGCGATATCATCTGTCCATTAGGCATGAACGGCCGTGCGAAAAAAGTGAGCGACGTGCTGATTGACTCGAAGATTTCCATTTCGGAAAAGTCGGCGGTGAAGGTCGTGGTCGATGCTACGAGCAAAATCATGTGGGTGGTCGGGTTGCGTAGCGACGAGCGTTTCTCGCTTACTGAAAAAACATCCGTGGCCATTAAAATTTCAGTGTCCTGAAGGGGAGTTTCCTTATTTAATTATTATATTTGCATATCAAACGCATTTCAAAAGACTCATTTGTAGCGAGTCGGTTCTCGAAATGTTTATTCTCCTTTTACATTGTTGCTTTTTCCCCTTGGAAATAAATATCATGGCATCTCCATGTTTTGCTGAAAACTCAATTATGTAGAAGGTTTGTGCTTTGTAAGACTATTATTTATATATGTACAGTAAATTTGAATTAGAAGAAAAACTGCTTCCTGAGTTGAAGCAGATCGCAAAAGAAGTGGGAGTCAAGAAAGTGGATTCCTACAAGAAATCGGACCTCATTTATGAAATTCTGGATGTGCAAGCCAAGATAAAACCATCGGAACAGCCAGCGCCTCAGCCAGAGAAAAAGGCAAAGCGTACTCGTGTCAAGGATGCGCAAAAGATAGACATGGCTGCGATGAATGCCGCAGAAACGGCAACGGAACAGAAGCGTGCCGAGCGCCCTCGCAAAACAGAAGCGGCACAGACGGCAGCGAGTGACGACGTGATAGTGGTTGAACCTAAAGCGCAGCCTGTGGCCGACAAGAACGAGCGCCAGCAGCGTGGACGCCGCAACAACTTCAGAGACGACAAGAAGCGCGGCTTCGCTGAGGCGCAGGCGACTGAGGCTGCCGACAATCAGCCTAAGGAAGAGGCGCAGGAGCGTAAGCAGGAAGAAAAAAACAACAACTTCGAAAAACGCAACAACAACGACCAGCAGCGCCAGAAGCAGCAGTACGAACCGCTGTACAACTTCGCGGATGTATTGGAAGGTACGGGAGTGCTTGAACTGATGCCGGATGGTTACGGATTCTTGCGTTCACCTGACTACAACTATTTCACATCGCCCGACGATATTTACGTGTCTCAGTCGCAGGTCAGACTTTACGGACTCAAGACGGGCGATACCGTCACAGGAAACATCCGTCCGCCAAAGGACGGCGAGAAGTATTTTCCGCTTGTCAAGGTGACAAAAATAAACGGACGTTCACCTGAGTTCGTTCGCGACAGAGTGGATTTCGAGCACCTTACACCTGTGTTCCCTAACGAGAAGTTCAAACTCACTCGCGGCGCAAACGACAATGTTTCTGTCCGTGTGGTTGACCTTTTCGCGCCTATCGGCAAGGGACAGCGTGGACTCATCGTGGCTCAGCCTAAGACTGGTAAGACAATGCTTCTCAAGGACATAGCCAATGCAATTTCCGCTAACGACCCGGATGTCTATATGATAATCCTGTTGATAGATGAGCGTCCGGAGGAGGTGACCGACATGCAGCGCAGCGTAAAAGCAGAGGTCATTTCATCGACATTCGACGAGCCTGCAGAGCGCCATGTCAAGGTGGCGAGCATGGTTCACGAGAAGGCGAAGCGTATGGTGGAGTGCGGTCATGACGTTGTTATCCTTTTGGATTCAATAACCCGTCTGGCGAGAGCGTACAACACCGTGTCGCCAGCGTCAGGAAAGATTCTTTCCGGAGGTGTTGATGCCAATGCGCTGCACAAGCCAAAGCGTTTCTTCGGAGCGGCTCGAAACATCGAGGGCGGCGGCAGCCTTACCATAATAGCGACGGCGCTCACAGAGACAGGCTCAAAGATGGACGACGTGATTTTCGAGGAGTTCAAGGGCACAGGAAACATGGAGCTGCAGCTTAACCGCACGCTTGCCAACAAGCGCATATTCCCGGCAGTGGACATCATGGCGAGCAGCACACGCCGCGACGACTTGCTCCAGGACAAGGAGACGCTCTCGCGCGTATGGGTTCTGCGCAACTACCTCTCGGACATGACGCCAGTGGAGGCGATGGACTTTATGAGAAAGCAGATGGACCGCACGGTCTCGAACGAGGAACTGCTTGTTACAATGAACAAATAACAACCATAAATACTAAATGTTATGAGAAAATTGCTTTTCGCGTTTTTCGCGCTTATGTTCTCGGCGGCTGCGTCTGCACAGATCGAGACAAAGATTGTCGGTGTATGGTCGGTTGACTCTGTGACAGAGAATAAAGACCTGAAACTGAACAATAAGGAGACAAAGGATTACTCGAAACTGAAGAAGTCGGAGATTATTTTCACAGCCGACCATCATGCCAAGTTC
>CAMHCZ010000097.1 GCA_946183755.1 uncultured bacterium
AAGTCAAACATAACATATTATAAATCATAGCGTTCGTCGCTGTTCTGAAAACATCCTAAAGTTTGGCCACCGAAGGAATCAATCTCAGACGACAGTTACGAATGCCTACGTGAATAACGTGGGCATTTCTTGTCCGAGATTGAGGGTTAGGCCAAACACCCAGGATGTGGACGAGGATGTCCACGTTTCTTTTGGTGTTTGGTCGAATTGTTTTTAGGTGAATGACGAGCGCACCTAAAAACATTTGAAGCCTTATAAGGTTGGCAACCTAAGAAAAAAGTGGTGTTATTGCATTCTGCAAAAAAAGAAGCAACGTACAACCGAAAAACGAAACGAGTAGGACGGAGCAAGTCGATAGCCGACAAGTGGAGACAGAATTTAAAATGTAAACATTATGTGGCAATTAAATTTTCCGAACGGAAACGTTCAAACGTACAATTCTTATAGTGATTTAGTTAAGGCTGCAAAAACCTTGGGTGGAACAGCAAAACAGATTTCAGGTAGAACCTACGCTTTTGTTCCTGACAAATAGTACGTCAACATTTGAGGAGAGTAGTCTGAAAAGACTTCTCTCCTCTATTTTCACTCAAAATCAAATTAGTTAAGTATGAAAAATAACAACCAAAAAAATACTCATATAGCTATCAGTATCGTCGCCTTAGCGCTTGTATTTATTGTAGCAATGGTTACGTTCAGAATCTGTGGTATAGGCGATTTGCCCGCACAGTTTACTGGAGCGCTACTGGGTTCAGTAATTACCTGTATCATAACATTGCTGCTGCTTCAAGGACAGTCGAGCACAGAGGAATTGAAGGAACGCAATATGACAATATTTGAGAGGAAACAGGAAGTGTATCATAAATTCCTTGAAAAACTCCAACAAATTGTGCAAGATGGTCAGATTGCGATTTATAGCAAAGACGAAAACGGCAACGTTGACAGGACTATTGATGAATTAAAAGAATTGATATTCCAAATAGGATATTTGCAATTACACACCTCAAAAGAAACAATTGAACAGGTATTGAAGAATCTGACGAATATGATAGGTGCGTTAAACGATTTCGATGCGACCGACAATGCGGAAAAGCAAAAGACGATGGCAGAATTCTACTCCTCGTTCTCCGACAGTTTGTTTAGAATTGTATCTATCTTGAAAAAGGATTTGTACAACACCGACGACAGTGAGCCGATAAAAAAGGAAGAAATGCAGAAAGTACTCCTTCAATGCAATCTATATGTCGAGACCGAAGACTTGAATCCCAAAGATTTACAATGCTTGTTTTGGGATAAATTACAAGATAAAATGATTGAAAAAGGCTACAACTTAGAGAAATATGATTTCAAATCGGATGTTGAAAAATATTATGCACGTGCCCGCAACCGACATCGGTGGTATGGGGTTGAGGTGCCTGTCGAGACCGCAGACGGGAAGAAGCATTGCTTTAGTGTCGAGATCGAAAACACCTATTATTACGGTTTTAAAAGACCAGAAGAGAACGCACAAGACGAAAAGACAAGCAAAGTGCTTTCTGCAATGAACACGCAACCTTCAGCATGGTGGTTCGGCTGGAAATTCCCATCTGGGGATTTATGTCTTGACTTCTGGAGAATGAACTCTCCTGCCTTCGATCAGTTAAAAGACCCACGCAAGCAGGATGCCTTTATAGGTAAAATTGCAGACGAAATGGATGGCTTTATTAAAAGATTCATTCAAAAATATGATAACCAATAATTTATAGATATGGAAGCACAAAACATTAATGCAAAGATTAATTACAACAAATTGTTGGACGTACTTTTCGAAAGTTGGATTGAAAGTTACGACGAAAAAGACAGAGAAAGATTCTGCCATGACGGTTTGATGAGGAAAAACAGCAGTGAATTGGACATTAATGAATTGTGGCACAATGCAAAACGGCGTGTAATGTTCATTTTGAAGGATTGTCCCGACGGATGGGGATACGACACACGCGATTTGTTGCAGCAACAAGACGTCAATGAGTTGAGACACGGCAAGTTTTTCTCTAATTTAGCAAAACTTTTCTATGGCATTCTCCGAAATCAAGCTGATGACAGATGGAACGACAAAAGGGTGGATGCAGATATGCAGAACGTGATTAAAGCATGGCAGACAGAACCGTTTGCTTTTATTGAAGCGAAAAAACTTGCAGGTGACAAAAATGTCTCGAAACAAGAGATGGAAATTGCTCTGAAACGTGATGAATCATTTCTAAAAAAAGAATTGGATATATTGAAGCCCAATATAATCGTTTGTTGTGGTGCCGACGATTCACAATTTGATTTTATAACCAAGTGTGTGTTTGCAAATAAAACGCCCAAAACATTAGGCTCCCAAGATTATCCGAGCAAATCGAGCCCGTCTTGCCTACACTATTACCCAGAAGACGAAGTGGCTGTAATAAAATCATTCCATCCGTCTGCCATAAAAGAAGAGTGGATGATTTTAGAACGTGTATTCAGTCCTTTCTGTTCGCTATTACACAATTACGAAACGCCATTTTAACAGTTGCATTAAATTGTTTTAGCACATCGTCTGTACCGTACGTGTGTGCACCGCATATTGAATTTTATTTGACAAATAATACATTTGTGTAACAACAAGCATACAAATGTCATCCGACTTGTACCACAACAAATACCGCATACCATCGGCGCGCGCCACGTGGCACGATTACAACGGCGGCGCGTATTTCGTCACCATCTGCACACGGGATATGGAGCACTATTTCGGAGAAATCGTAAGTGGCGAAATGAACATGACCGAAATCGGGGAATATGTACAACAATGTATAAAAAACATTCCACAACATAATACATACGCCAATGTGCCAGCATTTGTCGTCATGCCTAATCATGTGCATTTGATTGTTATTATTGATGATGAAAATGCAGATTCTATTTGTAGAGACGTGCCATGGCGCGTCTCTACATACGGCAAAAATGAAACAATGCAAACCATAGCAAACCAACAAGGACGGTTGTCTACCATGATTGGCGGTTTCAAACAATCCGTCACCCGCTACGCCAACGCCAATTCCATTTCATTCGCATGGCAGACGCGTTTCCATGACCGCATCATACGCGACCACGACGAAATGAACCGCATTGCCGAATATATTGAAAACAACGTGGCGCGATGGGAGTCGGACGAATTCAATAATTCAAACGACTCCAAAGCCAAAGCAGAATAAGCCGCAAAGCACATTTAGCGATAATTAGGACAACGCTTCAGTGATTTTGTTATATCTTTGTAAGTTAAGTACAAACGAGATAACAAAACCGAATCACATGAAGGGCATAATCTTAGCCGGAGGAAGCGGAACGCGCCTATACCCCATCACACGAAGCATATCAAAGCAAATAGTGCCTGTCTATGACAAGCCTATGATATACTACCCAATGTCGGTGCTGATGCTGGCTGGCATCAGAGACATCCTGATAATCTCAACACCACAGGACATTCACCTGTACCAGAACCTTTTCGAGGACGGTCATGACCTCGGCGTAAACATAAGCTACGCCATACAGCCATCGCCCGACGGACTGGCGCAGGCATTCATCATCGGCGAGGAGTTCATCGGCGATGACTCTGTCTGCATGATTCTGGGCGACAACATATTCTACGGACTGAACTTCAGCGAAAACCTCAGACGCGCCGCAGAACTTAAGGACGGAGCCACAGTCTTCGGCTACTACGTGAACGACCCTGAAAGATACGGCGTGGCGGAATTCGACAAGAACGGCAAAGTGCTGTCGCTGGAGGAGAAGCCAGCCAACCCTAAGTCGAACTGGGCTGTGACCGGACTTTACTTCTACTCAAACGACGTAGTGAAGAAAGCCAAGGGACTGAAGCCATCGGCAAGAGGCGAGCTGGAGATTACCGACCTCAACAAACTGTATCTGAACGAAGGAAGACTCAACGTCGAGTTGCTCGGCAGAGGCATGGCTTGGCTGGACACCGGCACACACGACTCGCTGCTGGAAGCATCAAACTTCATATCCACAATACAAAACAGACAAGGTCTGCAAGTGGCGTGTCTCGAGGAGATTGCATACAGAAAGGGTTACATAAGCAAGGAGAAACTGCTTGAACTCGCCGAGCCGCTCAAGAAGAACAACTACGGCAAATACCTGATAAAAATAGCAAACACTGAGAACTCTCTTTAAAATAAAACGAGAAGAACATGGAACTGATAGAAACACCGATACCTGACTTATACGTAATAAAGAACCGCCTTTTCGCCGACGACAGAGGATACTTCACCGAAGCCTACAATCGTCAGACATTCGAGAAAGCAGGACTGAAATTCGACTTCTGCCAGGACAACAGATCGAAATCATCTTACGGAGTGGTCAGAGGACTGCACTTCCAGCTTAACCCAAAGAGCCAGACAAAGCTCGTTTCATGCATACAGGGCAAGGTCTATGATGTGGCGGTTGACATAAGACAAGGCTCGCCAACTTTCGGACAGTGGTACGGCGTGGAACTGTCGGAGGAGAACAACCTCCAGTTCCTCATCCCACAAGGATTCGCCCATGGATTCTCAGTGCTGAGCGAGACTGCTGTATTCACATACAAGTGCGACAACTTCTACGCGCCTGAGCTCGAGGGCGGCATTTCATACGACGACCCTTCGCTCGGCATAGACTGGCACTTGCCTGCCGATGCCATCATCAAGTCGGAGAAAGACTCGAAGCATCCTTTACTTAAAGACTTAAAAACCAACTTCATATATAACAAATAAATGAAGATACTCATAACAGGCGCTAACGGCCAGCTCGGCAACGAGATGAGAGTGATTGCGAAAAGCAACACTCAGCACGAGTTCGTATTCACAGACGTGCAGGAACTGAATATTTGCGACAAAGACGCAGTGAACGCATTCTTCAAAGAAGGACATTTTGACTTCGTGGTGAATTGCGCCGCATACACAGCCGTGACAAACGCCGAGAAGGACTTCGACAAGAGCCTCGCGCTGAACAGAGACGCCGTAAGAAACATAGGCGAAGCCGCTGCTGAGAACGGCACGAAGGTGATACACATATCGACAGACTACGTGTTCGACGGCACTGCGCACACGCCATACACAGAAGACATGACGGTCAATCCGCAATCGGTTTACGGCAAGACGAAGTACGAGGGCGAGGCGGCTCTCGCACAGACTGGCTGCGATTATGTGATAATAAGAACGGCATGGCTGTACTCGTCGTTCGGCAACAACTTCGTGAAGACGATGATAAAGCTGGGCAGCACAAGAGACAAACTGACTGTGATCTTCGACCAGATAGGCACTCCGACATACGCTGCCGACTTAGCAAAAGCTATCATGGCAGTAATCGACAGCAAGGAGTTCATCGGCGGCACTTTCCACTTCTCGAACGAAGGTGTGTGCAGCTGGTACGACTTCGCCAAAGCCATACACCAGTTGTACGGCATAAAGAGCTGCGAGGTGCTGCCGCTGGAGACTAAGGATTACCCTGACGACACACCAAGACCGGCTTACAGCGTATTGAACAAAGCAAAAATCAAGAACACTTACGGCGTGAAGATACCGCACTGGTACGAATCACTGAGCAAGTGCATAGAAATATTGAAAGAACAAGAAATATAATCAATCATCAAAATAAAGAAATGAAAAATAAACTCCGCAGTTCAGTCTGCACAGAAGGCCGCCGCATGGCAGGAGCACGTGCTCTTTGGGTAGCCAACGGCATGAAAAGAGAACAGTTTGGCAAGCCAATCATTGCCATTGTAAACTCATTTACACAATTCGTCCCTGGTCACACTCATCTTCATGAGATCGGACAGATTGTCAAGGCTGAAATCGAGAAGCTTGGCTGCTACGCTGCCGAGTTTAACACCATAGCCGTTGACGATGGCATCGCCATGGGACATGACGGTATGCTCTATTCACTGCCATCACGCGACGTCATTGCCGACTCTGTAGAGTACATGATCAATGCCCACAAGGCTGACGCCATGGTGTGCATATCTAACTGCGACAAGGTTACTCCTGGTATGCTCATGGCTGCCATGCGCCTTAACATCCCTGCTGTATTCGTCAGCGGCGGACCAATGGAAGCCGGCAAGGTGAACGGCGAGAACGCCGATCTCATCACAGCCATGATCAAGGGCGGTGACCCAACAGTGAGCGACGAGGAGCTTGACATCGTAGAGCACTCAGCCTGCCCTGGATGCGGCGCATGCTCCGGCATGTTCACAGCCAACTCCATGAACTCGCTGACCGAGGCTATCGGACTGTCGCTGCCAGGCAACGGCTCGATACTCGCGACACACGTCAACCGTATTCAGCTGTTCAAGGACGCAGCCAAGCTTATCGTCAAGAATGCACTGGCTTACTATGAGGACGGCGACGACTCTGTACTGCCACGCTCTATAGCAACACGTCAGGCATTCCTCAACGCCATGACTCTCGACATCGCCATGGGAGCCTCAACCAACACCGTGCTGCACCTTCTGGCTGTAGCACAGGAGGCTGAAGTGAACTTCACAATGTCCGACATCGACGCACTGAGCCGCAAGGTTCCTTTCCTCTGCAAGCTGGCACCTAACTGGCAGAAGTACAGCATACAGGAGGAGAATCGTGCAGGCGGTATCCTCGGAATCTTGGGCGAGCTGGCAAAGGGCAATCTGCTCGACCTTTCGTGCAAGCGCGTGAACGGCGCGACATTGGGTGAAGATATAGAGAAATACTCTATCCTCAAGGACAACATCGACCCTGAAGCAGACCGCATATATCACTCTGCACCTGGAGGAAAGTTCTCGACTAAGATGGGAAGCCAGGACACAAAGTGGGAAAGCCTCGACACCGACCGTGTGAACGGATGTATCCGCGACATCGAGCACGCCTACACCAAGGACGGCGGTATGGCTGTATTGTTTGGTAACATCGCACAGGACGGCTGTGTAGTCAAGACTGCCGGCGTTGCACCTGAGCTCTGGCATTTCGAAGGTCCTGCTGTCGTATTCGACTCACAGGAGGATGCTTGCGAAGGCATACTTGGCGGCAAGGTCAAGAA
>CAMHCZ010000098.1 GCA_946183755.1 uncultured bacterium
GCTTGCGCCAATAGCTAAGACCATGATGTACGGCGGAATTTTACATATCCCGTAGGCATTCGTCACTTTCTTGTCTTGGGGCGTGAAAATTTGCAAGGTTTCAATGTACCAAAACAAGCGTTAACAAACGCCTTTTTAATATGTCCTGCAGGCCTTTCATCCTGCTGCTGAGACTCTTCTCCGCTTATGCCCGCCCTGCCTGCTCTGCGGTGTGCAAAGCATATTCGGCGTGGCAACTGTTTCGGCACGCAGTGTGTTTCGCATGTCCGAACGTTACAAATCTAAATATTGCAATTCTCATTTGCAAGGTTTGACTGTGGATTTTTATTTCCTCAGATACCCCACAAAAAAATACCACGAAATAGTGAGCCTGTGTTTGATTTAATTGCCATATATTTGCACTCGCAATTCGACGGAGAATTGCATGTGGATGGATTTGGACTGCTTGCAACCACTTAAAAAAATGCTAAACACGGCACTCTTGCTGCGTTCTTGCAACAAACCAAATCAATCCCGATAATCAAATTATTATTAACTGATGCGTGAAAACGCTGTTTAATCTCTGATTATGGGATACTTATTTACTTCTGAATCGGTGTCGGAAGGACACCCAGACAAGGTGGCGGACCAGATTTCCGACGCCATACTTGACAATTTCTTAGCTCAACAGCCTTCTTCTAAAGTGGCGGTCGAGACTTTAGTCACTACAGGACAGGTCGTGCTGGCTGGCGAGGTTAACTCCAATGCTTATGTCGATGTGCAGCGTGTGGCGCGCGATGTGATTAACCGCATCGGCTACACGAAAGGCGAATACCAGTTCGACGGCAATTCGTGCGGCGTGCTCAGTGCTATACACGAACAGTCCGACGACATCAACCGCGGTGTTGACCGCGAGGACCCTGACCAGCAGGGCGCCGGCGACCAGGGCATAATGTTCGGCTACGCCACACGCGAGACCGACAACCTCATGCCTATCTCACTTGACCTCTCACACGCGCTGCTCCGTGAGCTGGCTGCCATCAGACGAGAGGGCAAAGTGATGACTTATCTCCGTCCCGACGCCAAGAGCCAGGTGACAATAGAGTACGGCGAGGACAACAAGCCTAAGCGCGTGCACACAATCGTGATCTCTACACAGCACGACGAATTCATCATCGACCCTCTGAACCAGGACGCCGCGGACAACCGTATGCTGGCTCAGATAAAGGAGGACATCGTGAACTATCTGATACCGAGGGTCAAGAAGATAGACAAACAGTACGAGGCACTGATAAAGGACGACTACAAGCTGCTCGTCAACCCGACAGGCAAGTTTGTCATCGGTGGTCCTCATGGCGACACAGGACTCACCGGCCGCAAGATAATCGTGGACACTTACGGCGGCAAGGGCGCGCACGGAGGAGGAGCGTTCTCGGGCAAGGACCCATCGAAGGTGGACCGCTCGGCTGCGTATGCGGCTCGCCACATAGCCAAGAATCTTGTGGCTGCAGGCGTGGCGGACGAGGTGCTCGTGCAGCTGGCGTATGCAATTGGTGTTGTGGAGCCTGTCAGCGTTTATGTGAATACTTACGGCACAGCCAAAGTGAACAAGACCGACGGCGAGATAGCGGAGATTGTTGGCAAACTCTTCGACCTGCGGCCAAAGGCGATAGAGGACCGACTCAAGCTGCGCAACCCGATCTATGAGGAAACAGCCGCTTACGGTCACATGGGCCGCACTCCTGTCACTGTGACAAAGAGGTTCAAGGCTGACGGCGGAAGCACGATAGAGAAGACCGTGGAGCTCTTCACTTGGGAGAAACTCGACTATGTGGATAAGCTGAAGGAAGTGTTTGCTTTGTAATAATAAATGAGCATAAAAGGGAAGCCATGTCGAAAGATGTGGCTTCTTTTTTTATTTTTGCAAATGCAATCATAAAGTGAATGTTTTCGTATGAATGATAACCACATCCTATACACGGCGGTGCTGAAAAAGTACTGGGGCTACGACTCTTTTCGTCCGCTTCAGGAGGATATAATCGACTCCGTATATCGCGGAAAGGATACTTTGGCGCTTATGCCGACAGGAGGTGGCAAATCAATCACTTTTCAAGTGCCAGCGCTTGCGAAGAGCGGCATCTGTATAGTCGTAACACCGCTAATCGCACTCATGAAAGACCAGGTGGACAACCTCAGGAGCAAGAATGTGCTTGCCACGGCTGTTTACTCCGGCATGTCCAACGAGAAGATAAAAACCGAACTTGAAAATTGCGTGTTCGGCGACTATAAATTCCTGTACGTCTCGCCCGAGAGATTGGAGACCGACCTGTTCATCCGCTGCGTCAGGCAGATGAACGTCAACCTGATAGCCGTCGATGAGGCGCACTGTATTTCGCAGTGGGGCTACGACTTCCGTCCGTCTTACCTGAAGATAGCGGAGCTCCGCAAATATGTTTCGGCGCCGGTGCTTGCCCTGACGGCTACGGCGAAGGAGGACGTCGTGGACGACATACAGCTGCAGCTGCAGTTCAGCGCCAAGAACGTGCTGAAGAAGAGCTTCGAGCGCAAGAACCTCCGCTACCTGGTGCGCAAGACCGACGACAAGCTGGCTTACTGCTTCCGCATACTGAACAACACGAATGGAACGGCGATAGTGTATGTGCGCAGCCGCAAGAAGACTAAGGAGATAAGCGACATACTGAGCAACGAAGGCATCTCTGCCGAAGGTTACAACGCTGGACTCAGCCCGGAGGAGAAGGAGGCGAGACAGAACCGATGGAAAACGGGCGAGACAAGAGTCATGGTGGCGACCAACGCCTTCGGCATGGGTATCGACAAGGCCGACGTGCGTGTCGTGGTGCATCTGGACCTGCCGGAGTCGGTGGAGGCGTACTTCCAGGAGGCTGGACGTGCCGGGCGCGACGGCAAAGAGTCGTTCGCCGTGCTGCTGTATAATTCAAAGGACGAGGCGACTGTCAAGCGCCACCTTACGATGTCGTTCCCCGAGGAGGAATACATAAAGAAAGTGTACTCCAAGATATGCTACCAGTACGAGATAGGAGTGGGCGAGGGCGAAGGCATGTCTTTCCAATTCGACATACTGGATTTCTGCCGGCGTTACAAACTGAGTATCGAGATGGTGGAGAGTTCATTAGAGATACTCAAGCTCGAGAATTACATTTCCATAACTGAGCCGGAGAGCCTCCGCTCAAGGCTGATGTTCACCATGAGCCGCGACGAGCTTTACAGAAACTCATTCACCGACCGCGACGATTTGCAGGAAGTGCTTGAGTATCTGATGCGCAACTTCACAGGCATATTCACCAATTACGCCTACATAAACGAGGAGAGCATAGCACGCTCGCTGGGCATGAGCAAGCGGGACTTGTGCGGCAAACTCATCGCGCTGAGCCATGAAGGCGTGATAACATACATACCGGCAGGAAAACTGCCTATCATCACATTCATTGCGCCGCGCGAGGACGAGCGACGCCTCTATATAAGCCAGGCTTCCTACGGCGACCGTCTGGAGCGTGCCACCTACCGCGCCATGTCGATGATAGAGTACGCCTCGCAGACCGACACCTGCCGCAGCAAATGGCTTCTCGGATTCTTCGGCGAGAGCAATGCGTGTGACTGCGGAATGTGCGATGTGTGCATGGGTGCGAGGAATGGCGCGGACCAGTCGCATAGAGCGTTGGCGGCGGCGATACTCAAAGCCCTGGAGGCTGGCGAGCTGTCGATAAACGAGATTGCCGGCATAGGCGAGGAAGGAGCGAAGGCGAACATGCTTGAGCTGCGTAGGCTTGTGGAGAGCGGCAAGGTCGTGGAGATAGAAGGACGTGACGGATTTTTCAAATTGGCGAAATAATAAAGTGCAAAAGATAATATTATGAAGAAAGAAGAATTCAACTACACCAAAGCGATGGAGCAGGTCAAGTCCATAATCAAGGAGATAGAGGAGAACGACATGGATGTGGACGCGATGGTGGCTAAGATTGAGGAAGCCGCAGCGCTGCTCAAGGAATGCCGCAGCAAACTGACGCACACCGACGAGGCTGTGCAGAAGATTCTTGACGACATCGAGAAGTAGTCGTCGGCCTACAGCTTGCCGAACAGCTCTGCGAAGTAGAAAAACGACAGAGCCACGCACGCTATCAGGTTGATGAATGTGCTGGTTATGAACCCGAGGAACGACCCGAGCCCCGATTTCAGCGCGGCTTCAAACTCCTTGCCTGCCAGCAGTTCGCCTACGACGGCTCCTGCGAACGGTCCGATGATGATGCCGAACGGACCGAAGAACACGCCGATAATTGTTCCTACGAAGCAGCCCCTCTCACCGAATTTGCTGCCACCGAGCTTCTTGGTTCCTAACGCCGGGATGATGTAGTTGAGCACGGTGATGAGCACCGTCAGTATCGCCCAGATGACGAGGAACGACGTGGAGAAGTCGCCGTAAGCCGAGATTTGCAGGACTATGATTCCAATGTAGGCCAAAGGCACAGACGGAAGCACGGGTGCGATGCATCCGACGATGGAGAGTACCATCAAAACTGCGCCTATTATTGCGAGTGCTATGTCCATGGTGCTTTTGTTAAATTGTGTTTCGCAATATTAGCAATTATATCGCTAACAAAGAAATAACTTTATATGGTGTACAACATAAAAAAGACGGACTGTGAAAAAGCCCGTCTTTCTTTGTTAGTATTTCGTGATGATGATTTCCGTGCGTCGGTTCTTGGCTCGTCCCTCGTCGGTCGAGTTGTCGGCTATCGGCTTGTCTGGTCCGTAGCCTTTCGATGTTATTCTGTCCGCCTCGATGCCCTTGCTTATCATGTAGGTCGCCACTGACTTAGCTCTGGCGTCGGAAAGCTTGAGGTTGTATTCGCGGCTTCCCTTTGAGTCGGTGTGTCCAGCGAGCTCTATCGTCACCTTCGGGTTCTCGTTCATGAACTTTATCAAGCGGTTGAGTTCGGCGTAGGAGTCTTTCTTGAGCGTCGATTTGTCGAAGTCGAAGAAAATGTTGTGGAGCTCGGTCTTCGCGCCTACGGTTATAGGCTGTATGCTCACGTTCAGGCTCTTGTCTTTGCTGTCGGACTTGTGCAGCGTGCCCGATTCGAATATGTAGCCCTTCTTGCTTATGTTGTATCCGTAGTCCTTGTCCTCAGGCAGGTAGGCCTGGAACTCGCCTGTCATCTCGTCGGTCACTGACTGGAACACGGTCTTGTCGTCCTCCAGGCGGTAAACCTCCACATGCGCCTGTATTGGTTTGTTGGTGCTGGCGTCCACGAGCTTTCCGTTGTAGTAGTCCATGCGCTCTGGTCGTTTGTCCTCAGGCAGGTTTATCTCGTAGATGTCCTTGCCGCGAGCGTTCTTCAGTATTCCGTTTGACGACATGTATGCCTTCTCGCCTTGCGCGCTTACGCAGAATCCTATCTCGTCGCGGTGGGTGTTGATAGGGTAGCCCAGGTTCTTAGGGAATGTCCATTTGCCGTTCTCGTCGCGGCGTGCGTAGAAGATGTCATATCCGCCCAGTCCGGCGTGTCCTTTCGATGAGAAGTACAGTGTCTTGTTGTCGGCGTGGATGAATGGGCAGAAGTCGTCCTCAGGCGTGTTGATAGGCGCTCCGAGGTTTCTTGGCTCCGAGAACTGCAGTTTGCCGTTGTCGAGTATCTTCACTTTTGCCACCCAGATGTCCTGTCCGCCGAGTCCGCCCGGACGGTTGCTCGAGAAGAAAATCTCGTCGCCCGATGGCGAGAACGATGGTGTTGACTCCCAGTACTGTGTGTTCAGCGGTTTTCCGCAGTTTATGGCTGGGCTCCAGGTGCTTCCTCTTTTTATAGAATAGTATATGTCGCATCCGCCGACCGATGTGTTACGGTCGCATGCCACGAGGAACATGTATCGTCCGTCCACAGAGTAGTTCTGCGCTCCCTCGTTCTGAGGCGTGTTCGTAGGCGCACCTATTGATTCGCTCTTGGTCCATGACTCTGTGTTCTCGTCGTATGAGCTTTGGTAGATGTCTTCCTGCGACGACAGCACCTTTGCTCCTTCGCGCTGTCCCACGTTCACGGTTATGGATATGTTCTTGCCGTCGGCTGTGATTGATGGCCAGTAGTCGTCGTAGTCGGTGTTGACACGTGTCATGTTCACTGGTGTGAAAGGCACTGGGTTGCTCTTGAGCGCTATGGCAGAGTCGCACATGGCTATCGCTTTGGCGTTGTCCTCAGGGAACTTCGAGTACCATTCCTTCGCTTTGGTGTATTCTCCGTTGCCGAAGTATGTTTTACCCAGACGGAAACACGTCTTGCTGTAGTTCTTGAACTTAGGTTTCGCCGCTCTCTCGTAGTAGGCGAGGCACGATGTCATGTTGCCCTGCTGTTTGTAGGTGTCGGCTATCAGCCAGTAGCATGCCTCGAAGTCAGGGTCGAGCACCAGCGCCTCTTTCAGCTGCGCTATCTTCTCCTTGTCGTCGGCTATGAGGCGCGCCTTAGCGTATATCTCTCTGGCTTTCTTCTCCTTGCCTGTCAGTTTGGCGGTCGCTCCGAAAGTTATTCCTGCCGCGAATGTCGCCAGCAGTATAAGAATCGTCTTTTTCATAGTCATGTGTTTTTATTTCATGTTGTCGGGAAGCAGCGATACGACAGCCTCTTTCGTCTTTTGCGACAGGTTGCGCATGTCTTGCTCGGTGTTTCCTTCTGGTGATATAGGTTCGTGTATAGTCACGGTTATTTTTCCTGGGTTAATGGAATATCCTCCACATGCAAAACGTTCGTACGAGCCTTTTATTGTAGTAGGCAGCACAGGCAGGTTGAGGTCGGTGGCTATGCTGAACGCGCCTCTCTTGAAGTTGCCCACCTTGCCGGTCTTGGTGCGTGTTCCTTCGGGGAATATCACGATGCAGTGGCCGTCATGGAGCTTTCCCTCAGCCGCCTTCAGGCTCTTCTTCGCCTCTATAGGGTTGGAGCGGTCTATGAAAATGTCGCCGAGTCTCTCGCACGCAAGTCCGACAAACGGCATCTTGCGGAGTTCTTTCTTCATTATCCATGAGAATGTCACTGGCAGC
>CAMHCZ010000099.1 GCA_946183755.1 uncultured bacterium
TTTTGATGGCGGTCACTGCGGCTTCGTCGCCCTTGTTGCCCAGTTTGCCTCCCGAGCGTGCGACTGACTGCTCCTTGTTGTTGTCGGTCAGCACTCCGAAGATGAATGGGATGCCGTATTTGATGTTCAGCTGCGTGAATCCCTGCGCTACGCCTTGCGCGATGAAGTCGAAGTGCGGAGTCTCGCCTCTGATGATGCAGCCCAGTCCTATCACTGCGTCAACGTTTCCTCTCTCGGCGATTGTTTTTGCGCCGAATGTCAGTTCAAATGCGCCTGGAACGTGGCTCACAGATATGTTCTCCTCTTTCACGCCGTTGCTTATGAGCGTGTTGACTGCACCGTTCAGCAGGTTGTCTGTGATGTCGCTGTTCCACTCTGAAACAACAATGCCTATACGCATGTTGCTTGCGTTAGGCATTGTGTCTTTGTCGTATTCCGACAGATTATGGTTTATCGTAGCCATGTTGTTACTTAGAAAGTGTGGCTCTTTCGATGTATTTCTCTATGTCCTGAGCTTCGCCGCTCTGTGGGAACTCGTTCTTGATTTTGTTGTAAAGCTCTATTGCCTTGTCGAAATTCTTCTCAGCCTCGTAAACCTCGCCGTCCTTTTTCAGATAAAGCGCAGCGAAAGCCTCGTTGTTGGTCTCGTATGCCTTAGCGAAGTATTTGTGAGCGTCGGCATATTGGTTGAGGTTCACGTATGAGTCTCCGATGAGTCCGTTTATCACAACTGAGAGGTTGATGTCACCGTTGCCGTCGAACTCTTTTCCGAACTCTATAGCCTCAGAGTATTTTCCAAGCTTGTAGTTGCAGATGGCTGCGTATGCATTAGCCGCGTTGCCTGACTTTGTGAGGCTGTACTCGTCTGCTATTTCTACGAATCCGATGTAGTCCTTGCCGTCGCCCTCGAGTGCTTCCTTGAACATGTCAGCCTCGAAGTACTCCTGGCCTTTGAGCATCTGGTTCTGTGCGTCATTGTTTCTTGGCTGCACATAGTATTTGTTGAACAGGAATACAAGGCATGCTACAAGCACAATGCCTATTATTACATATACGATAACCTTTTTGTACTTCTCGATGAAGAGCTCAGTCTTGCTTATCGCTTCCTGGATTTCGCTTATGCCGTCGTTTTTTTCTTTTTCTGCCATTTTGTTTATTGTTTTCTAATGTGTTTTACAGAGTTGCAAAAGTAATACTTTCTGCTGACAAATGAAATTTAGAAGTCTGTAATTTCGTACCTCGGTGGAAATAAACTAACTTTGTTGCTGTTGCTTAAATGCAGTCCAGTTTATATGTATATCCGCAAACTTTCGTTGGTTAATTTCAAAAATATAAGGCAGGCTGAGATAAATTTCTCGCCTAAGATTAACTGCTTTATAGGAGCCAACGGAGCGGGGAAAACCAATATCCTTGACGCGGTGTATTTCCTTTCGTACTGCAAGAGCCACAGTAACAATATCGACTCGCAGAACATAACTCATGGACAGGATTTTTTTGTTATACAGGGAGACTACTCGATGTCGGACGACCGTGAGGAAAACATCTATTGCGGTCTGAAAAGGAACAAGAAAAAGCAGTTCAAGCGTAATCAGAAAGAGTACACAAGGCTTTCGGACCATGTCGGGCTGATACCGCTTGTCATTGTCTCGCCTGACGACCAGACTCTCATAAGCGGCGCGAGCGAGGAGAGACGCAGATTCGTCGATTCGATAATTTCGCAGTACGACCGCCAGTATCTGAATCTGCTTATCCGCTACAACTCGGCCTTGCAGCAGAGAAATTCCTTGCTGAAGCAGGATGGCGGCATGCCGTCGGCGGAGATGTTTGACTTGTGGGACACTCAGCTGGCTCAACTCGGCGAGTCTATTTATCAGACGAGAGTGTCGTTTCTCGAAAAATTCGTTCCGCTGTTTCAGAAGTATTACACATTCCTTTCGTCCAATAACGAAGAAGTGACACTCGCCTATGAGTCGCACCTGAACACCAACAATCTCTACGACATGCTTGTGCAGCGCAGAGAGCGGGACTTCTACTTTGGCTATACGACAGCCGGCATACATCGTGATGATTTGGCGATGAACATAGACGGGTATCCTATAAAAAGGGTTGGGTCGCAGGGGCAGAACAAGACATACTTAGTGGCTCTGAAGTTGGCTCAGTTCTCGTTTCTGAAAGAGACATCGGCATCGACGCCGCTGTTGCTCTTCGACGATATTTTCGACAAACTGGACTCTTCACGTGTGAGCCAGATAATCCGTCTGGTGAGCGAGGACACATTCGGACAGATATTCATAACGGACACCAACCGTGAGCATATAGACGAAATAATAGATATGCTTGACTACGAATCGAGAATCTTCTCGGTTGATGGCGGTGAGGTGTCATTAATAGACAGGTGATGGGAAAGAAAAAAGTAACGAACACGAAGAGGATAATCGCGGTTTTCGTCTTGTTTGACTTGCTGACGACTGTGATTTATTTCTATCTGACCTCTCTCGACAAGGATATTCACGGCAATTATCTGTCGTATGATCTGGGGATGGTGTTCCGCCAGCAGGTGGTGACGGCTATTGGCGCAGTGGCTGTGGTCGGATGGGGGGTGTTGTGCTTCTATCTGCTTCAGATATTCTTCTCGAAGCGTACGGGCAAGGACAGACGTCCGTTCAAGTTATAGATTTGCCTTATTTATTCTTGAAGAAAAGCGCAGATTCATTAAATTTGCACTTTATATAAATGTTTATTCATAAAAACTATTCAAATGGACGAGAAGCAAAGATACAGCCTTAGAGGCGTTTCTGCTGAAAAGGAAGATGTGCATAACGCGATAAAAAATATAGACAAGGGAATATTCCCAAAGGCGTTCTGCAAGATTATCCCTGATATATTGGGCGGCGACAGCTCTTATTGCAACATAATGCACGCCGACGGCGCAGGAACAAAGTCTGCACTTGCTTACATATATTGGAAGGAGACTGGCGACCTTTCTGTCTGGAAGGGCATTGCGCAGGACTCGCTCATAATGAACATCGACGACCTGCTCTGTGTGGGCGCGACTGACAATATACTCCTCTCGTCAACAATAGGAAGAAACAAGCACCTGATTTCCGGTGATGTGATAGCCGCCATAATAAACGGCACAGACGAACTTGTCGAGGAACTCCGCACATTAGGCGTGAATATTTACTCGACAGGCGGCGAGACTGCTGACATTGGTGACTTGGTGAGAACCATCGTTGTGGACAGCACCGTGACATGCCGTATGCGTCGCGCCGATGTGATAAACAACGCCAACATACAGCCAGGCGACGTGATTGTCGGACTTGCTTCGTATGGTCAGGCGTCTTACGAGAAAGAGTACAACGGCGGCATGGGCAGCAACGGACTGACTTCTGCCCGTCACGACGTGTTCGCGCATTATCTGGCTGAGAAATACAAGGAAACATACGACCCTTCGACTCCGGAGGAACTCATTTACTCAGGAAACTACAAGATTACTCAAGAAATTGAGAAACTTGGCATTGACGCCGGCAAGCTTGTCCTTTCTCCAACAAGAACATACGCGCCGGTAGTGAAGATGCTGCTCACAGAGCTTCGTCCGCTCATTCACGGAATGGTGCACTGCTCGGGCGGAGCGCAGACCAAGATACTGCACTTCGTGGAGAACATGCACATAGTTAAGGATAATCTGTTCCCTATACCTCCGCTGTTTGAGATAATACAAAAGGAGTCGAACACAGACTGGAAGGAAATGTACAAGGTGTTCAACATGGGTCATCGTCTTGAGGTTTATCTGCCTCAGGAGTACGCTCAGAAGGTTATAGACATAGCCAACTCATTCAACATCGATGCCCAGATTGTCGGACACTGCGAGGAGGGCAAGGGCAAGAGCCTCACTCTGACTTCTCCTTACGGAACATTCGAGTATTAATAAGTTTGACACGCAAAACAAATTAGTATGTTGCAATCAATGACCGGCTATGGCAAATCGTCGCAGACAGTCGGAACAAAAAAGATAACAGTCGAAATCAAGTCGCTGAACAGCAAACAGATGGACCTCTCTACAAGAGTTCCGTCGCTCTTCAGAGAAAAGGACATTGAGATGAGAAGCATGATAACAAAGGCCTTGACAAGAGGCAAGGTCGATATGTTCATGACTATCGAGGACACAAGCTCAAGCATAGCAACCAAGATAAACAAGGATGCAGTGGAAAGCTACTGCAATCAGATAAAGGAGATTTCGTCTTCGGTGGGATTGCAGCAGCCGGACTTCTGGTCGGTTGTGATTCGTCTGCCAGAGGTGCTCAAGACCGACAATGTGGAGGAACTGACCGATGAAATGTGGGACGCGGCTAAGAAGGCTGTTGACGAGGCTGTGGCTCAGCTCGTTGAGTTCCGCAAGCAGGAGGGCGCGCAGCTTGAGAAGATTTTCACAGAGAAGATTTCCAACATCGGCGCTCGTCTTAAGGAGGTTGAGTTGTATGACAAGGACCGTGTCGAGAAAATCAAGACGCGTCTGCGCGACAATCTCGAGGCTCTGACTAAGGATTATGACAAGAACCGCTTCGAGCAGGAGTTGATTTTCTACATCGAGAAGCTTGACATAAGCGAGGAGAAGAACCGCCTCAGCAACCATTTGCAGTACTTCATGCAGACCATGGAGACAGAGGAGGCACCGGGCAAGAAACTCGGTTTCATAGCTCAGGAGATAGGCCGTGAGGTGAATACCTTGGGCTCGAAGTCAAACCAGAGCGAGATGCAGATTCTCGTGGTGAAGATGAAGGACGAGCTGGAGCAGATAAAGGAGCAGGTTCTGAACACTCTTTAAAAGCAATTTATATGAAATGGAATAGGCGGTCAAAAACCGCCTATTTTTATTTGTATTGTTATAGTGGAATAAAAAATGGCTGCTTTGGGAAGCAGCCATTTTTTATAATTGTGCCGAAGCTTTTTACTTAGCGTAGCTTACAGCTCTTGTCTCTCTGATGACGGTGATCTTCACCTGTCCAGGATAAGTCATCTCGTCCTGAATCTTCTTTGCAATGTCGTATGACAACTTCTCGGTGTCCTTATCGTCGATCTTGTCTGCGCCTACGATTACTCTAAGCTCTCTGCCGGCCTGTATAGCGTAAGTCTTTATTACGCCAGGGTACTGGAGCGCGAGGTTCTCGAGGTCGTTAAGTCTCTTGATGTAGGCCTCCACGATTTCGCGTCTTGCGCCTGGTCTTGCGCCTGAGATAGCGTCGCAGGCTTGAACGATAGGCGAGATCATGCTGTTCATCTCCATTTCGTCGTGGTGAGCTCCGATTGCGTTGCAGATGTCTGGGGCCTCTTTGTACTTCTCGGCGAGCTTCATACCAAGTATTGCGTGTGGCAATTCTGGTTCGTCGTCAGGCACCTTACCTATATCGTGGAGCAGTCCGGCTCTCTTAGCCTTCTTGGAGTTCAGTCCGAGCTCCGATGCCATCACGGCACAGAGGTTGGCTGTCTCTCTTGCGTGCTGCAGGAGGTTCTGTCCGTATGACGAACGGTACTTCATCTTACCGATGAGTCTTATCAGTTCAGGGTGGAGACCGTGCACACCGAGGTCGATGGCAGTTCTCTTACCAGTCTCAACGACTTCCTCCTCGACCTGCTTCTTGACCTTAGCCACCACTTCCTCAATTCTTGCAGGGTGGATACGTCCGTCGGTCACAAGCTGATGGAGGGCGAGTCTTGCGATTTCTCTTCTCACAGGGTCGAAGCTTGAGAGCACGATTGCCTCAGGGGTGTCGTCCACGATAATCTCGATGCCTGTCGCAGCCTCCAGAGCGCGTATGTTTCTACCTTCGCGTCCGATGATGCGTCCCTTCATCTCGTCGTTCTCGATGTGGAACACAGTCACGGAGTTCTCGATAGCTGTTTCTGTGGCAACTCTCTGTATTGTTTGAACTACGATTTTCTTTGCTTCCTTGTTGGCTGTCATCTTGGCCTCGTCCATGACTTCGTTGATGTAAGCCATAGCGTCGGATTTCGCCTCGTCCTTCAGTGCCTCGATGAGTTTCTCCTTTGCCTGCTCAGCTGAGAGTCCTGAGATCTGCTCAAGCTGTTCCTGCTGCAAGTGCTGGAGTCTGTCCAGTTCCTTTGACTTCTTGTCAACTACCTCAAGCTGGTTATTGAGGCTTGCTTTCACAGTCTCCAGCTCCTGGTTCTTTCTGCCGAGCTCAGCTTGCATCTGTTTCTGCTGCATTTCTCTTTGCTGCAGTTTTGATTCTGCCTGCTGCATCTTCTGGTTTCTCTGGTTCACCTGCTTCTCGTATTCTTCCTTGAGCGCCAGGTATTTCTCCTTAACTTCGATGAGCTTATTCTTCTTCAGCACTTCGGCCTCGGCTTTTGCGTCCTTCATCATCTTGTCGTAGCTTCCCTTTCTCAGGAATCTGACAACAATCCATGTTGCAAGTCCGCCAACAACAAAAGCTGCAATTGCTATTATTACTGTTGTTACCATGTTTTGTTTTGTTAGGTTTAAAAATTCTATATATAAAAATACCGCCAAATGCAGCTCTATGATAAGGTCTGCATAATGACGGTGCGTTTCTTAAGTTTTATTAGACAGATGTCCGGAGCTCTGAGAAATAATGTCTCCTTTACCGTTGCTCTATTTCTTCTCCGTGTGCTGGGAGTTGAATTGGTTTAGTTCGTTGTTTATCTGTTCAAGACTGTTCTGCAGGTCGGCCTTGCCGTTGTTCAGCTGTGCTTTCTTGCAGTTGAATGCCTCGCTCAGGCAAGCCATTATTAGAATCTTCTTAGTGTCTTGTGTCTCGCTTGTGCCAGCAAACATCTGCCTGTACTGGTTGATTGTCTTCACAACGCTGTCCTGGGCCTTTCTGTAGAGCTCTTCCTCTTCTCTCTTGATAGTGAGAGTCAGTTTCTCTCCCATTACGCTAAGAGTGATTTTCAGTTCATCATTCTCCATCTGGCATCAAAAATTCACTGTCTTATTTC
>CAMHCZ010000100.1 GCA_946183755.1 uncultured bacterium
TATAATTTAATCTGTTGTACTCTAAAGCAATATACACATGAGCGCATAAAAAGAGCTACTTTTGCACGCTCAACATTGCAAGCCACAAAAGTAGCACAAAAAATCAAAGCACAATCTCAATTAAAGATTTTTTTCTTTAATTATTACTCTTCGCTCTGCTCTGGGACGATAAGTTTATAACCCTTGCCATGGATGTTTATGATGCCGACCGTTGGGTCAGGGCGCAAGTGCTTACGCAGCTTGGTGATATAGACATCCATACTTCTGGCGTTGAAATAGTTATCATCGATCCAGATAGTCTTGAGCGCATAGTTTCTCTCGAGGATGCTGTTCGCATTGGCAGCCAGGAGCGAGAGCAGTTCGTTTTCCTTCGTCGTGAGCTTCACGTCCTCGCCGTTCAGAGAGAGCGTCTGCTTCTTGGTGTCGAAAGTGAACTGACCGAGTTTGTAAACCGTCGCGTCCTTGTTCTTCTTGCCTCTCACACGGCGCATTATCGCCTCCATTCTGTAGAGGAGCTCCTCCATAGAGAATGGCTTAGACAGATAATCGTCGGCGCCAGCCTTGAATCCCTCAAGTATATCCTCCTTCATGGACTTGGCTGTCAAGAAAATGATAGGCACGTCAGAATTGAGATTTCTGATGTCCTTAGCCAGTGTTATGCCGTCTTTCTTAGGCATCATGACGTCAAGCACGCAGATGTCAAACTTGTCCTTAGTGAAAGCCCTAAGACCAGCCTCGCCGTCAGGCTGCAGCTCTACTCTCAGGCCCTTCGCCATTAAATACTCCTTGAGCAACACGCCCAAGTTCTCATCATCCTCGCATAATAGAATTGTCGTTTGCTGTTCCATAGTTCTACTGTTTTAAGGTTGGTAATATTATTGTAAATTTCGATCCAACGTTGTATTCGCTGTCCACTTTTATCTTTCCGCCGTGAGCCTCAACCATGGCATGAACATAAGCCAGTCCGAGCCCGAATCCCTTGACGTTGTGGACATTACCCGTAGGCACTCGGTAAAATTTCTCGAATATATGGCGCACATGCTCCTTCTTCATTCCTATTCCATTGTCACGTATGGAGATCACGATATTGTCACCGTCGTTCTTAGTTGACACATTAAGCAGCAGCACGTCGCCGTCGCCCATCTTTCTGTACTTATACGCATTCTCCATAAGGTTGAAAATGACATTCGTGAAATGCACTCTGTCGGCAAGAATCCAATGCGACTTGGCCGAAACCCTCGACACCATCTTTCCGCCAGTTTCTTCAACCTTCAGTGTAAACGTCGCCACTGCCTCTCTCACAACTTCGTTAGCGTCTATCTCCTCAAAATTCAATCTCCGCGTCTCCCTTCTGTACAAAGAAGTCTGCAGCACCTTGTCCACAAGCATCTTCAGGCGCTTGGCCTCGGACGTGATTATGCCGACCATCTTCTTCCTGAAGTCCGGAGACTTCGTGACCGACTCGTCACCCAGCATCTCCGTAGCGAGCATAATCGACGCCACCGGTGTCTTGAGTTCATGAGTCATGTTCGAGATGAACTCGTTCTTCATCTTTGACAGTGTCGTCTGTCTGAAGATGAGAACCAACGCCAATATGAACATGCTCATAAGCACCGCTATCAGTATCAAAGAGGGAAGGAACATGTCCACGGATTTACGGATGAAAGTTCCGCCAGTCAGAAACGTAACATTCAAAAAAACATCTCCGTATTCCTTATCCTCAAAGAACAGTTTCTGTGCGCAAACATCCAAATCAGACGGGTCCTGCACATGGAAATTTATACTGTCGTTGGTCGAATTAAAACAGTGATAAATTTTGCCGGAAGCATTCACCACTTGAAAGCAAAACGGATATTTTATGTTATTCTCGCGGAACCGAGTCACCAGCATCTCGTCAAGCTCGGCGTAATTTATTCTTTGGTCAACAGGCAAAGCCGCCGACTTTCTCATCCACAGCACGATAACTCTGTCGAGCAACGTCCTTGACTTGTAAAATCTTTCCTTATATTCCTCATAAAGCTCGTCCGAAGTCGTCGCTATCGTACTCATGCCATGCATGCTGTTCAACTGCAGTTTCGGAGCCAGCAACGTCTGAGACAAGTCTATCGTATCGCCCGGAGAGATGACGACATCTATGCTCTGCATTTCAGCCACCTGTTTATCCACTGACTTCTTGATGAATTCGTCGGAAGTAACGTCAAGGAAACGCCTCACCTCAGTCTCTTCAAGGTCATGCGCGACATTAGACAGCACATGCGACACGTTCTCCTTAAAGTCCTGTTCAAAAGCGACTGACACCTGCATGAAATAATAGACCTGAATTGCAAGCAACCCTGCAAATGCAAGTGTCATTATTATCGCTATTGTCCATATTGTACGCTTCTTCATCTTAAATTTAAGATTAAGTCATTCCGACGAAATTTCGCATCATTGACCGAAAGATAAGAATTTTTAACTTGATAAAACACTGAAAAACAATAAATAATCACATTTAACATTTTAAGATTAACTTAAAAAGGTCCACAGTTTGCATCTACAAAGAGAATTAGACAATGTTAAATTAACATTGAATCGCCATGTAATTTAACATTATAAGGATTTATAAAAATAGCCCTCCCCAGCAGGAGAGAGCTATGCAGCAATATCAGAGTATTTGCGATTATTTTTTAGTGAAATACGGTTTAAGGAACTTAGCTGTGTAGCCTTTGCCGCTCTTCGCCAACTCCTCCGGCGTGCCTGCGAAAATCAGCTGACCGCCGCCCTTTCCTCCGTCCGGGCCCATCTCTATCAGATAGTCCGCCACCTTTATCACATCAAGGTTATGCTCTATGACTATGACCGTGTTGCCCTTATCGACCAAGCGCTGAAGAACGATGAGCAGGACTCTGATGTCCTCAAAGTGCAGTCCTGTCGTCGGCTCGTCGAGTATGTACAACGTCTTGCCCGTGTCGCGTTTAGAGAGCTCAGTAGCGAGCTTCACTCTCTGGCTCTCGCCGCCCGAAAGCGTCGTGCTGGACTGTCCGACCTTCAAGTAACCGAGACCGACGTCCTGCAGCACCTTGAGCTTCGCCACCAGCGACGGAATATTCTCAAAGAACTCGACAGCCTGATTTATAGTCATATCCAGGACATCGGCTATCGACTTGCCCTTAAACCTGACCTCGAGCGTCTCTCGGTCGTAGCGCTTGCCGTGACACTCCTCGCAAGGGATATACACATCCGGCAGGAAGTTCATCTCTATGGTCTTGTAGCCGTTGCCGCTGCAAGCCTCGCACCGTCCGCCAGCCGTGTTGAACGAGAATCGTCCTGGCTTATAGCCGCGCAGCTTGGCTTCAGGCGTCTGCACGAAGACGTTTCTTATGTCGCTGAAGATGCCGGTGTATGTGGCTGGATTCGACCTCGGTGTTCGTCCGATAGGGCTCTGGTCCACTTGCACAACCTTGTCGATGTTCTCGATGCCTTCGAGCGAGTCGTATGGCAGCGGATCCTTGAGCGAACGGTAGAACTTTTTGCTGAGTATCGGCTGCAGAGTCTCGTTTATGAGTGTCGATTTTCCGCTGCCGCTCACGCCTGTTACACAGATGAACTTGCGCAGAGGGAAGTGCACCGTCACATTCTTCAAATTGTTGCCCCTCGCGCCCTTAAGCACAAGCTCAGTGCCGTTGCCTTCGCGCAAGACCTTAGGAATCTCTATCTCCCTTACTCCTCTCAAATAATCGGCTGTCATGGTGTTCGCCTTCATCAAGTCTTCAGGCGTTCCGGCGAATATCACATTACCGCCGTTTCGTCCTGCCTTCGGACCCATGTCCACGACATAGTCCGCCGACATCATCATATCCTGGTCGTGCTCCACGACAACCACCGTGTTTCCTATGTCACGCAGATGCTTCAGCGACTTTATCAACCTGTCATTGTCTCTCTGGTGCAAACCGATGCTCGGCTCGTCGAGGATATACAGCACATTGACAAGCTGCGAGCCTATCTGCGTCGCCAGCCTTATGCGCTGGCTCTCGCCGCCCGACAACGAA
The DNA here is from genome assembly GCA_946183755.1 of uncultured bacterium. Classification (GTDB taxonomy): domain Bacteria; phylum Bacteroidota; class Bacteroidia; order Bacteroidales; family Paludibacteraceae; genus UBA4363. The sequence continues at coordinate 4,029 of CAMHCZ010000100.1, forward strand.
GCCGAGGCTCTGTTGAGCGACAGATAGTCCAACCCGACGTCAACGAGGAACGACAGGCGGCTGCGGATTTCCTTCAATATCTCCGACGCGATGGACAACTGACGAGGCGAGAGCCTGTCCTCCACATGGTCCACCCACTCCTTCAGGTCGGAGATGTCCATTGTGGCGAGGTCCGATATGTTCTTGCCGTCTATCATGAAGTGCAAAGCCTCCTGGTTCAGTCTGGCGCCGCCGCACACAGGGCAAGTCGTCTCCCTGACGAACTGGCTCGCCCACTTCTGCTCCGTAGCCGAAGCCGAGCTGTCCTGCTGCATTCTGATGTACTTCACCACGCCCTCGTACGACGAGAAGTAGTTGGACGACGAGCCTAACGCCGCGTTTTTTATATGGAGTTTTTCCGTCGTGCCGTTGAGTATCTCGTCCAAAGCCTCGTCCGGAATGTCCTTGATAGGCGTCTTTAATGTAAAGCCGTACTTTTCGCCTATCGCCTCTATCTGCCAGAACACAAGACTCTTCTTCGCCTTGCCCAAAGGCAGAATGCCGCCTTCGGCAACAGAGAGACTCCTGTCCGGAATCATCAAATCGACGTCTATCTCATCCACCAGCCCCAAGCCCTTGCATCGCGGACAAGCGCCCTTAGGCGAGTTGAACGAGAAGTTGTACGGAGCCGGCTCGGAATATGAGATTCCCGTCGTAGGGCACATCAAGTGGCGGCTGTAATAATGCGTTGCGCCGGAATCTTTATCCATGAGCAGCACAACACCGTCGCCCAGTTTCATGGCAGAAGCCACCGACTCTCTAAGCCTCTTTATGTCCTCTCGTCCGTCAACAGGCATTTTATCAACCACGACCTCGATGTCGTGATTCTTGTATCGATCCAGCTTCATGCCGTGCATTACCTCACGCAGCTCGCCATCCACTCTCACGTTCAAGTAGCCGCGCTTTATTATCTGTTCGAAAAGCTCGCGGTAATGTCCCTTTCTGCCTCTAACAAGCGGCGCCATCACATAGACACGCTTGCCGTCGTAGTTCTTTTTTATCAGGTCGAGTATCTCGTCGTCGGTGTATTTCACCATCTTCTCGCCCGTCACATAGGAATAAGCCACGCCAGCCCTCGCGAACAGCAGACGCAGGTAATCGTAAATCTCCGTCGTGGTGCCCACGGTGGAGCGCGGATTCTTGTTGGTGGTCTTCTGCTCTATGGATATTACGGGACTCAAGCCTGTTATCTCGTCAACGTCAGGGCGCTCAAGGTTGCCAAGGAAGTTTCGGGCGTAAGCCGAGAAGGTCTCAATATAGCGGCGCTGCCCTTCGGCGAATATCGTGTCGAAAGCCAGCGACGACTTGCCGCTGCCCGACAGTCCCGTTATGACAGACAGTTTGCCACGCGGTATCAATACGTCTATGTCCTTGAGATTATGCACACGAGCGCCGCTTACCTCGATGCACCCGTCTTCGCCGCCGAGCTCACGGGCTGACTTCTCGCCCATGATTCTGTACTGATTTTTTATGGAATCTCCTGACTTGTTCATTCCTTGAGATAGTGAGGATTTTAAGGTCATAAAGATACAAAGAAATGACGAATCAATCCATTCCTTAAAAATAAAGTCTTAAATTTGAGACATCATACTTAATCCTAAAAAGTAAACTTAAAGCAATGAACAAATTAGACGAATTGATCCGCAACCTCATCGACTCTGGAGTTGCGTTTGGCAAGAATCTCCTTGCTGCCATCCTCATCTACTTCATCGGTAGATACATCATCAAGTTCATAAACAAGCTCGTGAAGACTGCTCTTGAAAAGAGAGACATCGACCCAGCCATCAAGTCTTTCGTCAGCAGCCTTGTCAACATCGCACTGACAGTAATGCTGCTCATCGCAGCCATCAGCGCGCTCGGCGTCGAGACAACATCATTCGCTGCGTTAATCGCATCTGCCGGTGTCGCTATCGGTATGGCTCTCAGCGGCAACTTGCAGAACTTCGCTGGTGGACTTATGATTCTCCTGTTCAAGCCTTACAGAGTGGGCGACTACATCGAGTCAAACGGACAGCAGGGCATCGTGAAGGAGATACAGATCTTCCACACCATCATCCTTACCGTTGACAACAAAATGATTTTCCTGCCTAACAGCTCTACATCAAGCTCTACTCTTGTGAACTACAGCAAAGAGGAGTTCAGAAGAGTGGACCTCGTTTTCGGCGTGGAATACGGAGCAGACTTCGAGAAGGTCAGAGAGACCATCGCACGCGTCTATGGCGCTGACAGCAGAGTGCTCAACGACGCTGGACACGAGCTCTTCATCGGACTGGGCGAGTTGGCTGCCAGCAGCGTGAACATCACCGTCAGAGCATGGGTCAAGTCAGCCGACTACTGGGGAGTGTACTTCGACATGCAGAAGAACATCTACAAGACTTTCAACGAGGAAGGCATCGGATTCCCATTCCCTCAGATCACAGTCTCACAGTTGAAGCAGTAAAAGAAATTTTCATCAACAAAGCCGCCCTGTGCAATCGCATAGGGCGTTTTTTGTTGTTGCAGAAAGGATTCTGTTACAAGTGTTAGAACTTTGTTGTAATCGTCGGAGTTGGAGATGTAGGTGGTTATTAGAGTACTTCCCGTCAATTGCCCAATGCCTTTTTAAGTTTTTCTTTTGCATACTCATCAAACTCTGCGATTTCCTTTTCGCCCCATTCGTCTTTGCTATTTACAACATCCATCATCTCAAGTAATTTCAAACTCAAGCCATTTTTTACTTCGTCTATCATTCCAAAGTTTTCCAATTTAGCCTTAGGCATATTATTACTAAACTTCGAATTC
>CAMHCZ010000101.1 GCA_946183755.1 uncultured bacterium
AGGAACCTGAAGGAGGGCGTGGATCTCGATGTCTTCGACGGCACCAAGGCCGAGCTCGAGGATGACATAGACGGCACGGTGAATTACCAAGAGATATACGATGTGGTGGAAGAGGAGATGAGGAAGCGCTCAAAACTGATAGAGAACGTGGCGAGGCGCATCATTGACGCAATAAACGACAGATTTCCTCAGATAAAACACACAGAACTGTCATTGTCGAAAATCAACCCTCCAATCACAGGACAAGTAGAAAAGGCGACAGTAAGATTGATTTCAGAAAGGTAAGAAAATGGCAAAATGCGCTAATTCAGAAACTCCGATGATGAAGCAGTTCAACGAGATGAAACTGCAGCATCCAGATGCTATACTTCTGTTCAGATGCGGAGATTTTTACGAGACATATTCATCTGACGCAGTCAAGGCATCGGAGATTCTCGGCATAACGCTCACCAAAAGAGCCAACGGCGGAGCGCAGACCACAGAAATGGCCGGATTCCCGCACCATGCGCTCGACACATATCTCCCGAAACTGGTCAGAGCCGGACTGCGTGTTGCTATATGCGACCAGCTCGAAGACCCGAAATTGACCAAGAAACTCGTAAAGAGAGGCATCACGGAACTCATAACACCAGGAGTCTCGATTGATGATAATGTGCTGAATTACAAGGAGAACAACTTCCTCGCCGCCATTCATTTCTATGGCAAAGAGAAAATCGGAGTGGCTTTCCTTGACATATCCACTGGCGAGTTCCTGACGACCGAAGGCACAAGCGATTACATAGAGAAACTGCTGAACAGCTTCCAGCCAAAGGAGGTACTGCATGACAGAAACCGCCGCGAGGATTTCATCACGACATTCGGCAACAAGTATCTGACATACGAGCAAGAGGACTGGATCTACACGACCGACGCTGCAATGGACCGTCTTCTGCATCATTTCGAGACAAACACCCTCAAAGGATTCGGCGTTGAGTCTCTGAAAGCCGGCATCATAGCCTCTGGTGCTATTCTTTACTACCTCGACCATACGCATCACCAGCAGATCTCGCACATAACGTCGCTCTCGCGCATAGACGAGGACAGGTTCGTGTGGCTGGACAGATTCACAGTGCGTAACCTTGAACTGTACGGAACATCGTCCGACGAAGGCGTGTCGCTTCTTGATGTGCTGGACAAGACTTCTTCGCCAATGGGAGCGAGAATGCTGAAGCGCTGGATTGCCTTCCCGTTGAATGTTGTAAAGCCGATAAAATACAGACTCGAGATTGTCGATTTCCTGCTCAAGGACAAGGACTTGAGGCATTCTCTTACTGATGCGCTTTCAATCGTAGGCGACATGGAGCGAATCACATCGAAAATCGCTGTAGGCAGAGTGTCGCCAAGGGAACTGTCACAGCTCCGCACGGCTCTCAACTCGATAGGCGAGATTCACGATATGCTGGAACAGTGCGGCATGCAGGCGCTTGTAGATATGTCCGGCAGAATAAACAAATGCTCTTCCGCACTGCGCCGCCTTACCGACGAGCTTTCCGACGATCCTCCGGCTTTACTTAACAAAGGCGGTGTGATAAGACCTGGCTACAACAAAGACCTCGATGAACTGCGTGACCTCGCATTCTCTGGCAAGGACTACATAAACCGAATGGAGCAGAGAGAAACCGAACTGACGGGCATCCCAAGCCTGAAAATCGGTTTCAACAACGTCTTCGGATATTACATCGAAGTCAGAAACGCCCATAAGGACAAGGTTCCTGAAGAATGGATAAGGAAGCAGACGCTCGTTAATGCAGAACGCTATATAACGCAGGAGCTGAAGGAGTACGAGGAGAAAGTGCTCGGAGCGCAGGAGAAGATAGACGCGATGGAAGGAGCGTTGTATCGCGAGCTGGTGGAGTCGCTCAACGAGGATATTTCGCTGTTCCAGGTCAACTGCAATATGCTTGCGCAGCTCGACTGTCTGCTCTCGTTCGCGAGAGTGGCTGAGGAGAACCATTATGTCTGTCCGGAAGTGAACGACAGCCTCGTGATTGACATAAAGGACGGTCGCCATCCTGTGATAGAAAAGCAGTTGCCGATAGGCGAGTCGTATATTGCCAATGATGTGTTCCTCGACTCTGACAGTCAGCAGATTATAATGATAACCGGTCCTAATATGGCTGGTAAGTCGGCGTTGCTGCGTCAGACGGCTCTCATCGTGCTTATGGCGCAGATAGGATGCTTTGTTCCTGCCCGGAGCGCGTCAATCGGCGTTGTCGATAAGATATTCACCAGAGTCGGCGCAAGCGACAACATCTCCATGGGCGAATCCACATTCATGGTGGAGATGAACGAGGCGGCGAGCATCCTCAACAACATAAGCAAGCGCAGCCTTGTGCTGTTCGATGAGCTCGGACGAGGCACAAGCACCTACGACGGCATCTCCATAGCATGGTCCATCGTCGAGTATATCCATGAGAACAGCAAGGCGAGAGCAAAGACTCTTTTCGCCACTCATTACCACGAGCTGAACGAGATGGAGAAGACTTACGAGCGTGTCAAGAACTTTAATGTTCAAGTTAAGGAGATTAACAATAAAGTGGTGTTCCTCCGCAAGTTAACGCCTGGCGGAAGCGAGCATAGCTTCGGTATTCATGTTGCAAAAATGGCAGGAATGCCACGCAGCATTGTCGAGCGTGCGACCAAGATTCTCAAACAGCTCGAGAAGGAGCATTCCAATTCGGACAAGGAAAATCTCAAGAACATCGATTCTCCAGCCGACGGTTATCAGCTCAGCATATTCCAGCTCGATGACCCTGTTCTGAAGTCGGTGCGCGACGAGATTGTGAACACCGACATCGACAATCTTACTCCGATAGAAGCGCTGAACAAGCTGTACGAAATCAAGAAAATCGTAACCGGAAAAGAGAACAAATAAAAAAAGAGGCATTGCAAAAGCAATGTCTCTTTCATTTCTATGCAGTTCGCCGTTTAGTACGAACGCTTGTCTTTTCCTTCCATGAAGTTTATGAAGGCGTTGTTCACAACTCTGTTGCCGCCAGCAGTAGGGTAGTTTCCAGAGAAGTACCAGTCGCCCTTGTTGTTAGGGCAAGCCTTGTGCAGTCCTTCGAGTGTCTGGTAAACGACCTCTATCTTTGTGCTCTTGTCCTCAGGAGAAATCATCTCTGCAATCTTGTCTGAAATCTGAGCATCTGTGAATGGCTCATACACTTTCTTAACATAATTGACTATTTCCTCCTTTGGCTTATCCTGCTGTGCTTTGCAGAGCTTGTAAACCTCGTTCAGAATATGCTCCTGGTTTGTCTCCTTCAAAAGCTCAAGTGCAGCCTTGAATGCTATGAATTCAGACATACGCGACATGTCGATTCCGTAACAGTCAGGGTAGCGGATTTGTGGCGACGACGATACAATCACGATTTTCTTTGGCTCCAGGCGGCAGAGTATTTTCACGATGCTCTGCTTCAGCGTTGTTCCGCGCACAATCGAGTCGTCTATCACAACCAGATTGTCAACCTTAGGAACAATTGAGCCGTATGTTATGTCGTAAACATGAGCCGCCAAATCGTTTCGTCCTGCATCCTGAGCGATGAAAGTACGCAACTTGATGTCCTTTATTGCGACTTTCTCTATTCTTGGGTGACGTATGTTGAACTTCTGCGGAGCGTTATCCATGTATTTCTCCACACCTTCTACCATTCCGTAGTAAGCCACTTCGGCTGTGTTTGGTATGAAAGAGAACACAGTGTGGTCCACGTCGTAGTCCACTTTGCGCAGAATATCTTCGGTGAGCGTTTCGCCGAGTTTCTTTCTTTCCTTGTAGATGTCGTGGTCCGAACCGCGTGAGAAATATATTCTTTCGAATGAGCAAGGACTGACATTCCTTGGCTCAAGTATCTGTTCTACAGAGATTCTTCCGTCCTTCTTTATTATGAGTGCCTCGCCTGGCTTGAGTTCCTTCACGTCCTCACTTGCCACATCAAACGATGTCTGTATCACAGGGCGTTCGCTTGCTACAGCCACGACCTCGTCGTTAGTGTAATAGAACGCTGGTCTTATGCCCCAAGGGTCACGCATCACGAAAGAATCGCCATGACCGAGTATTCCGCACATAGCATATCCGCCATCCCAGTCTGGAGAAGCTTTTTTGAGTATGTTGCCGATATTCAGCTCTCTTTCAATATCCTCTGTCGGATTATCCTTCTTCTTCGAGTATTCATCATAAAGCTTCTGCACCTCGCAGTCGAGATAATGACCGAGCTGCTCCAGCATCATGAATGTGTCGCTGTAGTCTCTTGGGTGCTGTCCCTGAGCCACAAGCTTATTGAATATCTCGTCAACGTTTGTGAGGTTGAAGTTTCCTTCCAGAAGAAGGTTGCGGCTCTGCCAGTTGTTACGACGGAGGAAAGGGTGGAGGTATGACAATCCGTCCTTGCCTGTGGTCGAGTATCTCAGGTGTCCCATGTACACTTCGCCTGCGAATGGCACATTTTCCTTCGCCCACGCTGGGTCTGCGACACGGTCGGCTGGCTTCTTTGCCAATTCTGCATTGACTTTAGCGAACATGTCGTCAATAGCCTTTGAACCGAGTGCTCTCTCTCTTGAAATGTACTCCTCGCCAGCTCGCATATTCATTTTAACGCAAGCCATTCCGGCTCCTTCCTGTCCGCGGTTATGCTGTTTTTCCATCAGCAGATACAGTTTCTGGAAACCGTACTGCCAGGTGCCGTACTTTACGTGGTAATGTTCAAGTGGCTTCAACAGCCTAATCATTGCGATGCCGCACATATATTTCCCTTATTTAAATTGTTTTTATTCTACTGTCACAGATTTTGCGAGGTTACGTGGCTGATCCACATTGCAACCCTTCATTATTGCTATATGGTATGCCAGAAGCTGGAGTGGTATAGTCGCCAGCAGAGGCACGAAGCATTCTTCTGTTTCCGGTATCTCGATTGAGTAGTCTGACACCTTGCTCACTACGTTATCGCCCTTAGTCACGATAGAGAATATTCTTCCCTTTCTTGCCTTCACCTCCTCGATGTTCGACAATGTCTTCTCGTACATTCCCTTGTGTGGAGCGATAAATACTACTGGCATCTCCGCGTCAATCAAGGCTATAGGTCCATGCTTCATTTCTGCGGCAGGGTAGCCCTCGGCATGGATATACGAGATTTCCTTAAGCTTCAACGCGCCTTCCAATGCGACTGGATAGTTGTATCCACGTCCAAGATAGATGAAGTTCTTTGCGTAAGTGAAGATAGGGGCTATCTTTTGTATATTCTCGTTTGTCTTCAGCGTTTCCTCCATTTTGGCTGGTATAGTGGCCAGCTCGTCAATGAGTTCCTTGTATCTCTTCTTGTCGAGCGAACCCTTCATATTCGCTATTGTGAGCGATATGAGGGCAAGCACTGTGACTTGTGCAGTGAACGCCTTTGTTGAAGCCACACCGATTTCCGGTCCAACGTGTGTGTAAGTACCTGAGTCTGTGTTTCTTGGTATTGACGAGCCTATCACATTGCATATTCCGTAAACGAATGCGCCTTTCTTTCTTGCCAACTCAACTGCTGCAAGTGTGTCGGCAGTCTCGCCGGACTGTGATATGGCTATCACAATGTCATCCTTGTTTATTATAGGATTTCTGTATCTGAACTCCGATGCGTATTCCACTTCGACTGGAATTCTTGTGAACTCCTCAAGCAGATATTCGCCGATGAGTCCTGCATGCCAGCTTGTTCCGCACGCTACGATTATTATTCTCTTGGCGTTCAAGAACTTGTCCTTGTTGTCGATAATGCCGGACAAAGCCACATTGTCGTGGTTTATGTTTATACGGCCACGCATAGCCTCTGCTATTCTCTTTGGCTGCTCGTGTATCTCCTTGAGCATGAAATGAGGAAAACCGCCTTTCTCAAGCTCGTTGAGCGACATTTCTATCTCTTTCAGTTCCGGAGTCTTCTCCACATCGGATATTGTTCTGATATGGACTTCGTCGTTTCTTGTTATTGTGGCTATCTCTTCGTCGTTCAGGTAGATGACCTTCTTTGTGTATTCGACGAATGGGGTAGCGTCCGAAGCGAGGAAGAACTCGTCATCACCGACTCCTATGACCAACGGGCTCGCTTTTCTCGCTGCCACAATCTGGTTCGGATTGCCTTTCTCTATCACAGCTATGGCGTATGCGCCGACAGCCTGTGTCAGAGCCAGCTGCACTGCTTTTGTCAGGTCAACATTGTTCTTCTCTTTTATGTGTTCTATGAGCTGCACAAGAACTTCTGTGTCAGTGTCGCTTTTGAACTCATATCCACGCTTTATCAAGTCCTTCTTGATGATTGCGTAGTTCTCAATGATTCCGTTATGGATTATTGCAAGAGACTTTGACTGCGAGTAATGAGGGTGAGCATTGCTGTCGTTAGGCTCTCCGTGCGTTGCCCATCTTGTGTGGGCTATACCTATTGTTCCGCTCAGGTCTTTGTCCGAAGCGTATTTCTCAAGGTCTTCTACTTTACCCTTTGTCTTATAGACATTTATCTCGTTTTTATCGTTTATCAGTGCCACTCCTGAAGAGTCGTAGCCTCTGTACTCGAGCCTGTGAAGACCCTTGATAAGAATAGGGTATGCTTGCTTGTTGCCAATATATCCTACAATTCCACACATAATCTTAGTTTTTTAATGTTACAGACTCTTGTATTCGCCCCAGTGCTTTATCTCGATGCCGTCCTCCTTCATCTTGCAGGATGCCTTGATGAATGCAGAAGCGAGTCGCGCATTGGTTCTA
>CAMHCZ010000102.1 GCA_946183755.1 uncultured bacterium
GCGTGAAGAAGTAATACAGCGGAATTAACAGAAAAAGCAGGCGCTGGGTCTTTGGGCTCGGCGCTTTTTATTTAAATTTGCCTTGTTCAATTAATTATTAATGATATGAAAAAGACGTATTTATGTATTGTGGCTTCGGCGTTGATGGCTGTCATGGGCGTGTCTTGCAGCAAGAGCGCGGAGTCTGCTGCTGACGGCGGCGCGGCGGCTTCGGCTGATTCAGTGAAGGCTGATGCGGCAGTCGAGGAGGAAACCGTGTCTCAGAAAGGGCTGAGCGAGGAGGACGCCGTCATCATAGAGTTCATAACCGACATGTATAACAACGAGAAATTCTCGGACTATGGCTTCCTGAACGAGCATTGCACGCCGAAGCTCAAGAAGAAACTGCGCGATAAGTACGACTACGACTGCGAGGACGGCGACTGCTATGCCGTGTGGCTGTTCAGAACCAGCCATCAGGACGGCACTTCAGACAGACACGAGATTGTAAAAATAGTTCCCGAGGGCGACAACTGGTACACCTACGATTTCTACGACATGGGAATCAAGGGCAGAAACCGTGTCCGCGCGTTTGTTAAGGACGGTGTGGTGATGATGGACGATATTCTGAATATCCTGCAGGAGGAATAATAGGGCTTGTGTGATATGAAAAAATCCCGTGGAGAATATCCACGGGATTTTTTTGTTTGTAGAGAAGCGATTAATCGCGTCTGTACATTTTTCGTGCGCGTTGTAGAAACGGAGCACGCTCCGTCTGTACGCAGTATCTGGTCGCTGTGGTTCGGCTTTGTTCGCTCACTTCGGCTTCGCTCAGTGACCGATTTGTTTTAATATGCTCTTGCAAAGATGACTCTCTGCTTAGAAGGCTTGCCGGTGAAGATGCAAGTGCCAGGAGTCTTGTCGCCGTCCAGCGGAATGCAGCGGATAGTCGCCTTGGTCTCCGCCTTGACTCTCTCCTCGGTCTCGGTAGTGCCGTCCCAGTGGCAGAGCAGGAATCCTCCCTTTTCTATCTCCTCCTTGAACTCGTCGTATGAGTTCACCTCTCTTGTGTTGGCTTCTCTGTATTTGAGCGCTTTCTGGAAGATGTTCTTCTGCACGTCGTCCAGCAGAGCGACAATCTTTTCCTCGATGCCGTCCATAGAGACAGTCTCCTTCTCCATAGTGTCGCGGCGCGCTATCTCGGCAGTGCCGTTCTCGAGGTCTCTTGCTCCCATAGCTATTCTTACAGGCACTCCCTTCAGCTCGTACTCGGCGAACTTCCATCCTGGTTTCTTGGTGTCGTTGTCGTCGAACTTCACTCTTATGCCTTTTGCCTTGAGTCCAGCCATGATATTCTGAGCCTTCTCTCTTATGGCGTTTCTCTGCTCCTCTGTCTTGTAGATAGGCACGATGACCACTTGGTCTGGCGCGAGCTTAGGAGGCAGCACGAGTCCGTTGTCGTCGGAGTGTGTCATGATGAGCGCTCCCATGAGTCTTGTCGATACTCCCCATGATGTAGCCCATACGCTCTGCTCCTTGCCGTCCTTGTCGGTGAAGTGCACGTCGAACGCCTTGGCGAAGTTCTGTCCCAGGAAGTGCGATGTGCCGGCCTGCAGCGCCTTTCCGTCCTGCATCATGGCCTCGATGCAGTAAGTGTCCAATGCTCCAGCGAATCGCTCGTTGGCGCTCTTCACACCCTTGACCACAGGCACAGCCATGAAGTTCTCGGCGAAGTCGGCGTAAACGTTGAGCATTCTCTTTGCCTCTTCCTCAGCCTCTTCTCTTGTGGCGTGGGCTGTGTGACCCTCCTGCCACAGGAACTCGGCAGTTCTGAGGAACAGTCTTGTTCTCATCTCCCATCTCACGACGTTCGCCCACTGGTTGCAGAGTATAGGCAGGTCGCGCCATGAGTGTATCCAGTTCTTGTATGTGCTCCAGATGATGGTCTCCGAAGTAGGGCGGACGATGAGTTCCTCCTCGAGCTTGGCCTCTGGGTCAACCACAACTCCGTTGCCCTCGGCGTTGGTCTTCAGTCGGTAGTGTGTCACTACGGCGCACTCCTTGGCGAATCCCTCCACGTGCTCCGCCTCGCGGCTGAGGAACGATTTAGGGATGAACAGAGGGAAGTATGCGTTGACGTGTCCAGTCTCCTTGAACTTGTCGTCAAGCTCTCTCTGCATTCTTTCCCAAATAGCGTATCCGTATGGCTTTATCACCATACATCCTCTTACGGCAGACTGCTCGGCGAGGTCTGCTTTTATCACGAGTTCGTTGTACCACTGCGAGTAGTTCTCGGCTCTTGATGTTAACTCTTTTGCCATTGTCGTTCTTGTTTATATTTTTTGATTGTTTCTTGTGTTCAAAATCATTTTGCGCTTTTCAGATGCTCCTTGAATCCGTCGGTGCAAGTCATCTTCTCTTTTCCGTTCTTGTCGAGGTATATGAAGTATCCTTCTATCTTTCCGTTCTTGCGGCACAGCTCGAGGCTTTTGTCGAGTCCCAGCACCATGCAGGCTGTGGCGTATGCGTCGGCGCTGATGCAGTCGTCGGCTATTATTGATGCCGACAGCAGCTCGTTCTCGGCTGTTCTGCCGGTCTTCGGGTCTATCTCGTGGCCTATCTTCTTGCCGTCCACGATTCTGTACTTGTGGTAGTTGCCCGATGTGCCCACGCTCTTGTTGTCGAGCCACATGATGTCCTGCAGCTCCTCGTTTGTGGCGGTGGAGTCGTCCATCGGCTTGGTTATGCCGATTCTCCAGTAGTCGCCTTTGCCGTTCACGCCCTTGGCTCTTATCTCGCCGCCTATCTCTATCATGTAGTTATCCACGTCGTGCTTCTCAAGGAATTCGGCTATTATGTCGCACGAATATCCCTGCGCTATGGCGTTGGCGTCGAGCTGCACTCTCGGGTCGGCTTTTGTCGCCTTGCCGTTCTCTATCTTTATCTTGTCGTAGCCCACGAACGCCATCACGCTGTCTATCTTGGCTTGTGTCACTTCCTGCGGTGTGGCGTGGTTGAATCCCCACAGCTTCACGATTGGCGACACGGTGATGTCGAACGCTCCGTCGGTCTCGCGGCTCACTTCCATCGCTCTGTCGAACACTTTCATGAATACGGTGTCGGCCTCCGGATTCACGTCCTCGTTGTTGTTTATCTTGCTTATGGTGCTTTCCGCGTCGAATATCGACAGCGACTTGTTGAACTTGTTCAGCTCGTTGAGTATCAGGCTGTCTAAATTCTCTGAGCTTTTGTATGTTATGTTGTAGAATGTGCCCTGTATCTCGCCGCTTGTCTTTATGTATCTCGGCTCTTGGCACGATGCCATGATCATGCCTATTGCGCCTATTGCGGCTAATGCGATAGTTGCGGTCTTTTTCATGTTTATCTCTTGAAGTTAAGCAGTTTTCCGTGGCAGTCGTTTATCGTTCCGTTTTCGTAAGCCACGTTTCCGTTCACCATTGTCAGCTCCACCTTGTTGTGCAGCTTCTTGCCGTCGTACGGTGTCCATCCGCATTTGCCTATCACGTCGCTGTTGGTTATGGTCCATTCGTCCTTGGCTATCAGCACAAGGTCGGCGAAGTAGCCTTTTCTTATGTATCCTCTTTGGCTTATGCGGTAGATGTCCGCCACGTTGTGCGACGTCTTTGCCACGATGTCCTCGATTCTCGCCTTGCCTTCCTCCACGAGTTCCAGCTCCAGCAGCAGTCCGTATTCTATTTCCGGTGTGCCGCTTGCCGCCTTCAGGCAGTCGCCTTCCTTCGACGTCAGCAGGTGCGGCGCGTGGTCGGTTCCTATCGTGTCTATAAGTCCTGTGCCGAGCGCCTCTATCAGTGCGTTCTGGTCGGCAGCGGTCTTAATGGCAGGGTTGCACTTCATTCTCGCGCCGAGTGTGTCGTACATCGTGTCGTTCAGCATCAGGTACTGCGGACAGGTTTCTGCCGTTACGAGCTTGTCGGCCGCTTTGCCTTCGTCGAACAGCTCCAGCTCCTTCCTTGTGCTCAGGTGCATGACGTGCAGGCGCGCCTCTCTTTCGCGAGCGGCTTGCGTTATCTGCTTCGTGGCTATGTAGCATGCTTCCTCGCTTCTTATCACGGGGTGCATTCTTATCGGCACTTCGCGTCCGGCGTATTCAGCCTTCACGGCTTCGGTGTTTCTTCTTATGGTGTCCTCGTCCTCGCTGTGCACGGCGATGAGTCTTTTGGTGTTTCTCATCAGCCTGTCGAGCAGTGCAGGGTCGTTCACGAGCATGTTGCCAGTGCTTGAGCCGAGGAAGAGTTTCAGTCCGCATATCAGGTCGGTGTCGGTGCTTGTGGCTTCGTCGATGTTCTCGTTTGTCAGTCCGAGGTAGAACGCGTAGTTCGCCACGGAGTCCTTCTCCGCTCTGCTTATCTTGTCCTCCACGTCGTGCAGGGTAGTGGTCTGTGGCTTTGTGTTAGGCATGTCCATGAACGATGTCGTGCCGCCTTTCACTGCGGCTCTGCTCTCATGCCAGATGTCGGCCTTGTCGGTCAGTCCCGGCTCTCTGAAGTGCACATGCTCGTCTATCACGCCCGGAATCAGCGTCTTGCCCCATGCGTCTATCACACGGTCGGCGTCTTTTTCTATTGCTTCGGGTGTTGTGTCCTTGCCTTCGAATATGTCGCTTATGGTCTCGCCGTCGGTCAGCACCGAGCCGCAGAATTTTCTGCCCTCGTTTACGATGGTGGCGTTCTTTATCAGTATTCTCATGGAATTTCTTCTTCGGGTTTACTTCTTACGGCGCATTCTCTTGAACTTCAGGCGGATGACTCCTATGAGCGCCTCGCTGAATATGCCTCCGGACATCTTTGACACGCCTTTCACTCTGTTCACGAAGATTATAGGCACTTCCTGAATCTTGAATCCGAGCTTGTAGGCGGTGTACTTCATCTCTATCTGGAATGCGTAGCCCTTGAACTTTATGTCGTCCAGGTCGATGGTCTCCAGCACGTTTCTTCTGTAGCACTTGAATCCGGCTGTGGTGTCCGCCACGTTGATGCCGAGCACGAATCTCACGTACTTCGACGCGAAGTAAGACATCAGCACGCGGCTCATAGGCCAGTTCACAACGTTCACGCCCGACACGTATCTCGAGCCGATGGCTACGTCGGCGCCGTCCTCTGCGCACGCTTTGTGCAGTCTTATCAGGTCCTTAGGGTTGTGCGAGAAGTCTGCGTCCATCTCGAAGATGTAGTCGTAACCCTTCTCAATCGCCCACTTGAAACCGGTGATGTAGGCTGTGCCGAGTCCGAGCTTGCCTTTGCGCTCGATGATGTGCAGCCTGCCGCTGAACTCGCCTTGCAGACCTTTCACGATGTCGGCGGTGCCGTCGGGGCTTCCGTCGTCGATTATCAGGACGTCAAAGTCTTTCTCGAGTCCGAACACGGCTCTTATTATGCTCTCGGCATTCTCCTTTTCGTTATAGGTCGGGATTATTACAACGCTGTCTGACACTGTGTTATGATGTTTAAAGTGTTGATTTTCTTTTTAGTGCGATAAATATTCGCATTAACTTGCAAAGATAGCAAATTAAATTCCACAAGTCTTTAATTTGACGGCAGTTTCTGCCTTGCTCTTATGCTTAATTAATAGCGCCGTATCAGCAGGGGCGGGGCAGGGGTAAAAAAGAAGAGCGCCGATTGCTCAGCGCTCCTCCGTCAGTTATGAGAAAAAATCTATTTATTTTGCCTTTCCCTGGTTTGCTACAGCCTCCATGAGCTTCTTGATTGTCTCAGGGTCGCCCAGGAAGTAGTCCTTAACGAGCTTGAGGTCGTCGTCGAACTCGAATACGTAAGGGATTGCTGTAGGGAGGTTCAGTCCGTTGATAGCCTCGTCTGAGATGCCCTTCAGGTGCTTTACGATACCGCGAAGGCTGTTTCCGTGAGCCACAACGAGCAGGTTGTCCTCCTCCTTGAGTCTTGGGAAGATCTCGCACTCCCAGTAAGGCATTACTCTTGCGATAGCGTCCTTCAGCGACTCTGTTCTTGGAATGTACTCGTCAGGCACGCCAGCGTATCTTGGGTCCTTTGCTGAGTTTCTCTCGTCGTTCTCTGCGATAGCGTCAGGAGCGATGTCGTAGCTTCTTCTCCAGATGTGCACCTGCTCGTCGCCGTACTTCTCTGCAGTCTCGCTCTTGTTCAGTCCCTGGAGCATTCCGTAGTGCTTCTCGTTGAGTCTCCAAGTCTTGTCCACTGGTATCCAGTCGAGGTCCATCTTGTCGAGGATTCCGTTCAATGTCTTAACGGCGCGCTTGAGGTATGAAGTGTAAGCTCTGCTGAATGTGAAGCCTGCCTTCTTAAGCTCTTCGCCTGCCTTTGCTGCCTCCTCGATTCCCTTTGGGCTGAGGTCGACGTCTGTCCATCCTGTGAAGCGGTTCTCGAGATTCCACTGGCTCTGTCCGTGGCGTACCAATACGATTCTTTTCATCTTTTTGTTTGTGTTTTTATGCGTTTATGAATATTATGTCGCTTGTTTAAAACTTTGACTTGCAAATGTAATGAGTTTTTTCGTCTTTATCAATTGCTTTGATTTCAAAGCAGTTTCGAAATGTAGTTGCCGGCAATCACAGCGACGAAGCCTATCAGCACGCTCCCGGCTATGTACAGCGCCATGTATGCGAATTGCTCGTTCTTGAGCAGCATGTTGCTCTCGTTCATGAATGTGGAGAATGTCGTGAATCCTCCGCAGAACCCGGTCGTGAGCAGAAGCCTTGTGGCGGGGCTCATCAGTCCGTTGTTCGCCGCAGTCCCGGACAGTTCAGAATCTTTCAGATA
>CAMHCZ010000103.1 GCA_946183755.1 uncultured bacterium
CAGCATGACGCTTTCTATGTGGCGGTCGTCGGCTTTTTCTATCTCGAAATCGTATTTCTTGTATTTTATTTTGTCGTGAGGCTTAGGTATCTCGCCATTGATTTCGAGCAGTAGTCCAGCCAGTGTCTCTATGTCGCTGGAGAAGTCGTCGAAGTCGTTCTCGTCTATCTCCTCTATCTTGAACAGGTCGTTGACCGGGATTCGTGCTTCGATTCTGAACGTGTTGTCGCCAGTCTTCTTGAACATCGGCTCTTCCTCGTCGTCATATTCGTCGCCCAGGTTGCTGATTATTTCCTCAAGTATGTCCTTCATTGTTATTACGCCTGAAGTTCCACCGAATTCGTCCACGACTATGGCTATGTGTATTCTGCTTTTCTTGAAGTCGGTCAGCAGGTCGTCTATCTTCTTGGTCTCCGGCACGAAGTAGGCGTTTCTTATAAGTGTCTGCCATCTGAAGTTGTCGCCTTTGTCGAGGTGGGGCAGCAGGTCCTTCACATACAGTATTCCCCTTATGTCGTCTTCCGACTTGCTGAATACCGGCAGTCTGGAGTATCCGCTTTCGATTACCACCTCAAGCACTTTCTTGAATGGCGTGGCTATGTCCAGACTGGTCATGTTCAGTCTCGAGGTCATGACCTGGCTTGCGTTGATGTTGCCGAAGTTCACAATGCCTTGCAGTATTTCGTTGTCGGTAGTGCCTTTGTCCTTTGGCGTGGCAGTGATTTTCAGCGCGGTCTCAAGTTCCTCCACTGATATGTTCTTGTGCTGGTGCTTGCTCAGTTTCTTGTCTATCAGCACAGTCGAGCTCATCAGTATTGCGGATACTGGCGTGAGCATCTTCTCTATGGCGAGCAGCAGCATAGCGTTTCTTCTGGCCAACTTCACGCCAAGTATTGTTGCGCTGATTTTAGGTATAATCTCGCCGAAGAGCAGCAGTATGAATGTTATGATTACGGTCTGGAATATGAATTCGAGAATCGTGTGGTCGCCGAAATTCAGCAGTTTGTTCACTGTGTATGCCGAGAGTATGACGATGCCGATGTTTATGAAGTTGTTGCCTGTGAGTATGGTGGCGAGCAGCTTTTGCGGATTGGACAGTAGCTGCTTTATGGCTCTGTCGCTTTTGCTGTCTTTGTCAAGTTTCTTTATGTCAGAGGGGCTTAGCGAGAAGAACGCGACTTCCGAAGCCGACATGAAAGCCGATGCGAACAGCAGTATTATGGTGATTGTGAGTGATAGTGCTGACGCGATTGTGAATCCTAAGAAAAAGTCTGACGGGAGATAGTCCAAATCTTTAAGTGTTTAGTTAAAAATGACCACGCGTCGTCTATGTTCATGAAGACGGCGCGTGGAGTTAGTTTCAATGCTTTATTAAGCCTGGCTGTCGGCAGTGTTCTGCTCGGCGTTGGCGCCGTTGTTGTCGCTGCGGCGGCTTGAGTTGTTGAAGAAATCGACTCTGTCTGCGAGAATCTCTGTCACGAAGTGTCTTACTCCGTCCTTGTCATACTCTCTGTATCTGATTTTTCCCTCAACAGTGACAAGACTGCCTTTCTTAACGAATCTCTCTACGAATGAAACGATCTCCTTCTTCCTTACCGCTATGTTGTGCCAGTCAGTTCTTTCTGGTATCTGTGTTCCATTTGCTGTTGTGTAACCGCGCTCGTTTGTCGCAAGTGTGAAGTTTGCTACGGCGTTTTCATTCTCGAAATACTTTACATCTGGGTCTTTGCCCACGTTCCCTATAAGAATAACTTTGTTTAATGACATGTTGTCTTTTGATTTTTTTAATTTATATCAAGTCCAAAAATAACTCTTATTTGAATACGAACTCCCTTTTGCCATAAATTTATTTTCTTCTTAATCTAAGCGCGTTTTTTCATAACTTTGTATTTATGAAAACAGAAGTTAACGCATCAAGTTCTGACACAGTGAAGCCGGATTCCCTGCAGGCATGGCTTTTGGCGGTGCGTCCGCGCACACTGTCGGCTTCGGCTACTCCGGTGCTTGTGGCGTGCGCTTACGCGTTCGCTTGCCACTCGTTCCGCATTGTGCCTGCTGTTCTGTGCTTTGTGTTCGCCATACTCGCGCAGATAGCTTCCAATCTTGCCAACGACTATTTCGATTACAAGTCCGGCTCGGACTCCACGGAGACGCGCATCGGACCGGCCAGGGCGGTGGCGTCGGGGTGGATTTCTCCGTCGCGTATGCGTGCGGCTCTTGTCGGGGTGGTGGCCGTGGCGTGCTTGTTCGGTCTGGGGCTTGTGTTCTATGGCGGCTGGCAGATGATAATCGTGGGCGTGGCATGCGTTGTGGCGCTGCTTGCTTATTCGGCAGGACCGTTCCCCGCTTCACGCCACGGACTTGGCGACGTGTTCGTCCTTCTGTTCTATGGTTATGTCCCCGTGTTTTTCACCTTTTATCTCGTCAGCGGCTATGCGGCGGAGCAGGTGTTCTCGCTCTCGTCTCCGACGGCTTTCAAGGTGTTCCTTCTGGCGTCGGCGGTGGCGTTCCCTTCGGTTAATATCCTTGTGCTCAATAATTTCCGCGACTATTATAACGACAAGGCGGAAGGCAAGCGCACTACGGTCGTCATGTTCGGACGGCGTTTCGCGCTGGGCTTCTATCTCGTCAACGGTATCATAGCTCTGCTCTGTGTGCTCTTTTTCTTTCAGCCGTGGAGCGAATATTCGTTTTCTTTGCTTGTGTTCCTGGGATATTTGTTCGCCCACGTCGGGACGCTGCGTGGAATAGCGCGCACAGCCAAGGGACCGGCTCTGAACCGCTATCTCGGTCAGACTTCGCGCAACCTTATGATTCTTGCTGTTTTTATTTGTGGCACGCTTATTGTTTACGCCTAATCATAATTCACTAAAAAAATGAAAGTTATGAAGAATTTAATTAAAAAGATAGCGATTGCGACAGTCGCATTCACTTTCACAATCTCAGCCACAGCGCAGGATTCTGCAGAACCTGAGTTTTATCATCATGAAGTCGGAGTAAGCTACGGAGCTCTTACAAATACTGACGTGATAAGCGGTTTCGCCAGCATATTCGGCGAGGTGTTCAGAGCAGTGCTTGGCAGCAGCGAAGAGGTTGAGTCTCATTACATTGGCTCTTTCAATGCTGAGTATTACTACAATTTTAACAAGACAATAGGTCTTGGAGGTATTGTCGGATTTGAAAATATCGGCTACGATTACAACGACAAGACTACCAAAGTGACAAATCTCAAGGAGAATGATTATTACATCAGCATCATGCCTGCGTTCAAGGCTCACTGGTTCAATTTCCCTCACGTCAGCATGTATTCGAAGGTAGGAGTCGGATTGACAATCGATCACACGACTTACAATATTAAGGACGGTCGTGATCCTTCCAACTATTCAAACGAGACAAACTGCATGTTCGCCTTCCAGTTGTCGCCAGTCTGCATAGAAGCCGGCGCACGCCACGTCATGGGATTTGCCGAGCTGGGCTACGGAACTCAGGGCATGTTTGTTTTTGGACTGAGAGGCAAATTTTAATTGATTAATGCAAAAAAGAAAAAGGCGGATCGCAAATTGCGGTTCGCCTTTGTTTTGTTATGCGAGTTCGCCTCAGTCTTTGTTTGACAGCCCCTTGGTGTAAATCCACACGGCTATAATCAGGATGATGGCGAGGAGCAGAACCATGAGTTCCTTGCCCATGGTGTTGCCTTCGGACAAGACGTAGATGCACCCGAAGTTCACGGCGAATAGCGCCACCGCTCCGCCCAGGCAGATGGCTATGGCTTTGGCGGCTTCCTTGAACGGCGGTACAGGCTTGCCGCTACTGATGAACGAGCCCAGCACAATGAACGTAGGAATCAAGGCGCATACGGCGCAGATGGTGCAGATTAGAGTCCAGTTGCGCTCGTTCTTCTCCTCTTTTTCCTTAATCTCCTGCATTTGCTGTTCCATCTTCTGGTACTGCTCTTTGCTCTCGTCGGTCATTATGCTTTCGTACATGGATATTACAGATTGCTCCTCCTGCACAGGTACTGACTTGGCGTTTTGTCCCTTTGCCACCATGGCGAAGATGAACAGTGAGGCGAAAACAATGAATGCCAATAAGACGATAATCGCCTTCTTGCTGTCTTGCTTTTTATTCTTCTTTTTATCCCAGTCGCCGCGTTGTACTGGGTCGTTTTGTCTTTGCCATTCCTGTCTTATGAATTCCTCTTGCATCCGTTGCGTTTCCTGCATTTGCATGTCGTTCAAAAAATCGTTGTCCATAGTCGTTCGGTTTGCATAAAACACTGAAAGTTATGAAAAAAACTGACACCGAAAAACAGCCGTCAGTTTTGTGTGTTATCAATTGCCTCTTGTCACGCTTGTCACGCCCTTGATGTTGGCAATTTGGCGTGTGAGGTTCTCGAAGTCCTTAAGGTCGCTGACGAGCACTGTCACCATGCCGTTGAACACGCCGTCCTTGGAATCGACGGAGATGGAGCGCAGCGTCAGTTTATCGCTTTTCTGTATGAGCGATGTGATGTAGGTGACGATGCCAATGTCGTCCTTGCCCACGATGTGCAGCGTGACGGGGTACTGGCTGCCGCCTTTGCCCGACCATTTGGCGCGCACGATTCTGTAGCCGAACTTGCTTATGAGCTGCGGCGCGTTAGGGCAGTCCATGCGGTGTATTTTTATGCCGCCCGTAGCCGACACGAATCCGAAAACCTTGTCGCCGTAGATAGGGTTGCAGCACTTTGCCAGCTTGTATTCGATGCCGGTCAGGTCCTTGTCGATGACCAGGACGTCGTCGTTGCCTTTGCCCACTCCGACTTCGTCGTTCAGGTTGGTCTCGCTTGTGAAGTTGCCGGCGCTCTTGTTCTCCGGGTTGTCTAAGTATTCGGTCTCTTTCTTGTGTTCAGCCAGCAGCAAGTCCCTGAACTGCTGCATGTTCACCTTCTCCTGCGCCACGCCTTGATAGAACTCGGTCACGGTTTTGTATCCGAGTTTCTTCATCGAGCGCATTATCTCGCCTTCCGAATACTCGATTTTCCAGTTCTTCAGCTTTCTGTCTAATATTTCCTTGCCGGCGTCGGCGTCCTTGGACTCAATGTCCTTGAGCACCTGCTTGATTTTCGTCTTCGCCTTTCCGGTTACGACAACATCCAGCCAGCTTGCTTTTGGCTGCTGGTTTTGGCTTGTGATTATCTCCACCTGGTCGCCGTTGTTCAGCACATGTCTTATAGGCACGTTCTTGCCGTTGACTTTCGCTCCGATGCATTGGCATCCCACGGCGGAGTGTATGTTGAAGGCGAAGTCCAGCACCGTAGAGCCTTGCTTCAGTTTCTTCAGTTCTCCGTTAGGCGTGAATACGAACACATCGTCGTCGTAGAGGTCGAGTTTGAAGTCATCAACGAAGTCCGCCGCGTTGTTCTCCGGATTCTCCAGTATCTCGCGCAGATTCTTGAGCCATTCGTCCATGCCTTGCTCGCTCTTTATGCCCTTGTATTTCCAGTGCGCGGCAAGTCCTTTCTCGGCTATCTCGTCCATTCTCTTGGTCCTTATCTGCACTTCCACCCACTTTCCTTCTGGTCCCATCACTGTGGTGTGGAGGCTCTCGTATCCGTTGGATTTCGGTATGGACAGCCAGTCGCGCAGTCTTTTAGGGTTAGGCTGGTATTTGTCGGTGACGATGGAGTAAACCTGCCAGCACTCGGCTTTTTCTTTCTCGAGTTTGCTGTTGAGTATCACACGAATGGCGAATATGTCATAGATATTCTCGAACGGTGTGCCTTTCTTCTTTATCTTGTTCCAGATGCTGTACACAGACTTTGTTCTTCCCTTTATCTCGAAGTCCAGTCCGGCATCCTCGAGCTGCTTTTTCAGCGGCGCAATGAAGTCGGCTATGTACTTGTTTCTCGCGTCCTTGGTCTCTTTGAGTTTACGCTCGATGTCGAAGTAAATGTCGGGCGAAATCCACCTCAGGCTCAGGTCCTCGAGTTCGGTCTTGAGCTTATAAAGTCCCATTCTGTGCGCCATAGGGGCGTAGAGGTAAGCCGATTCGCGTGCTATCTTCTGCTGGTGCTCCTCGTCGAACTTCTCAAGGTTGCGCATTATGTAAACATGCTCTGCTATGAGTATGAAGACCACTCGTATGTCTTCGGCGAATGTGAGCAGCAGCTTTCTGAAGTTCTCGGTCTCCACCGCCACGTTCTTCTGGTACAGCTCGTTGGCTTTGACCAGTCCGCGCACGATGACCGCCACGTCCTTGCCGTACTTTTTCTCTATCTCGTCCTCTTTAATTACGCCGTTGGTCAAGGCGTCGTAGGCGAAAACACTCAGCACTGTGGCTTTGCCCATGCCTATCTCGCTCACGGTCAGGTATATCGTGTTCAGGTCCTTGACGATAGGGTTCAGCACCTCGTCGTTCCTTTCGCCAGACAGTGAGTTTTCTCTCCAGTCGGATTCTCTCTTCTTGACGACGGCGCGGAACATCTCCTTGGCGTTCTTTCTGTCGTCGGCTGTGAGCTGGTCGCTGGTCTCGTACATTATCTTGCGGTAAAGACTCAGCATCTCGATCAGTTCTTCTCTTGTGAAATAATTCTCTTTCTCCATGTTTTACCTCCTTTTTTGGCTGTTAGGCAATGAGATTCAGCAAAAAGCAAAGGTAGTGAGGTAATTCAACTATTACAAGCGTGTGGTGTATG
>CAMHCZ010000104.1 GCA_946183755.1 uncultured bacterium
TTGCGCCTACGGTGGTGAATCCAGAAATGGTCTCGAAGAATGCGTCAGTCACATTGTCTAATGTGCCTGTCAGCAGATAGGGCACCATGCCTATGAGCGAGAATACTATCCACACTGACGTGACGATTATCGCGCCTTCCTTTTTGGTTATCGTGTCTGGCGCTCCTATGCCCAAGAGTTTCAGTATAGTTCCTATGCCGAGTGCCAATCCGCCGCTCTGCACATAGTAGTCCCAATGGTCCTCGCCGTAGTAAATGGCTACTCCGCACGCCAAAAAGAGCAGTGCGCTCTCGAACATGGCGAGCTGGCCTATCAGGCTTGCGACGAGCCTTATGTTGAGACCGAATTTCATATCTTCGTTAGTTAAACAATGGTTCTACACTATGTACAGCGTCGGCGAGGCAGAACACTATCACATGGTCGCCTGGCTGTATCTCTGTGTTGCCGCTGCAGATGTATCCTTTGCCGTCTCTGACGTATCCGCCGAAGTTGACGTCCGAGTCGATTCGCAACTCTCTCAGCTTGTGCTTGGTCACCTTGCTGCCGGCTTTCGCCTCGAACTCTATCACCTGCGCGTCGGACGACAGTGGAACACAAGTCACGTTCTGCACGCTTTCGTTCAGCGTCATCTGGTAGATGTGGCTTGCGGCTATCAGTTTCTTGTTTATCACGGTGCCGATGTCGAGATTCTGCGCCAGTTGTATGTAGTCGTTGTTCTCCACTTCGGCTATCGTCTTGGTCACTCCGTAGTGCTTGGCAGCCAGACATGCCAGAATGTTCTCTTCGGTGTTCTCGGTCACGGCTATGAACGCGTCGGTGTCTTTAATGCCTTCGCTCTCGAGCGACTCGAGGTCTCGCGCGTCAATGTTTATCACGAGTATGTTGCTCCTCACTTGCTGTGTGATTGGGGAGCATTTTTCAAGGTCTGACTCGAGTATCTTGGCTGAGATGTTGTCAGGTATCAGTTTGGCTGTGTTTATGCCTATTCTGGTGCCTCCCATTATCAGGATTCTCTTTATCTCGCGCTCGTCTTTTCCTGCCTGCTCGCGTGTGAATTCAAGATTCTCCGGCGGCACAATGAAATAGACTATGTCGCCGTCCTTCAGCTCGTCTTCTCCTCTTGGTATTATGGTGTTGCCGGAGCGTTTTATAGCCACGACTCTGAACTTGCCGTGGTCCAGGAATCCGGTGTTGAACTGCTGGCCAATGACCGGCGCGTTGCTTCTGAGCTTCACGCCTATCAGCTGCAGCGAGTTGTTGCAGAACGACATGTTTATTCTCTGCCAGTTTGTCTTGAGCGACATGAGTATCTCCTCGGCTGCGAGTCGCTCCGGGTATATCATCTGGTTTATGCCGAGCTTCGAGAATCGTCTGAGGTTGTCAGGCTGTATGTACTCGTGGTTATCGACTCTGGCGAGCGTCTTTTTCGCTCCGAGGCTCGATGCCAGTATGCAGGCGGTCATGTTCACTGTCTCGTGCGATGTGACGGCCACGAACAGGTCGCACTTGTTCACGCCTATCTCCATCAGGTCCTTCATGAAAGTGACATTGCCTTCGTATGTCATTATGTCGAACCTCGACGAGAGTGTCTCGAGGTTTTGCGGATTGTTGTCTATGATTATTATGTCGTGGCTTTCGGAGCGGAACATCTTCGCGAGATATTTTCCTACGTCTCCTGCGCCTGCTATGACTATTCTCATAAGCTTTCTATTAGTTTTGTTATCTCGTCTGCTATGGCTCTGAAGTCTGTTCTTGTGTCGGCTTTCAGCTCGCTTATCTCTCCCTGTCCTATGAATTTGTCCGGATATCCTATTCTTACCACGTCCTTGCTTATCTTCCAGTCCGCCAGCTTCTCCACGATGGCGCTTCCCAGTCCTCCGTCTCTCATGCCTTCTTCCACAGTCACTATCTTGCTGTATCTTGCTGCCGCTTCTCTGAGCAGTTCCTCGTCGATAGGCTTGAGGAAGCGCATGTCGTAGTGGGCTATTTGCTTGCCGGTGTTTTTCTCCACTTCGGCTATGGCCTTGGCGGCGTCGTTGCCAGCCGTTCCTATGCTAAGCACGGCTATTTCCTCGCCGTCCTTTATCTTCACGCCTTTGCCTATCGGCAGTTCCGCCATCTGAGCGGTCTTCCAGTCGTCATTGCAGAATTCGCCTCTGCCTCTCGGGTATCGTATCACGAAAGTGCCTTTGCCTGGCAGCTGTGCGGTGTACATCATGTTGCGCAGCTCTATCTCGTTCATCGGAGCGGCTATGGTGATGTTCGGAATGCTTCTCAATGAAGTCATGTCGAAGTATCCGTGGTGTGTCGTTCCGTCGTGGCCTACGATGCCGGCTCTGTCCACGCATATCACGACAGGCAGATTGAGTATTGCCACATCGTGTATCACGTTGTCGTAGGCTCTCTGCAGGAATGTCGAGTATATCACGCAGAACGGCTGCAGTCCGCCTTTTGCCATTCCTGCGCTGAATGTCACGGCGTGTCCTTCGGCTATTCCCACGTCGAAGCATCTCTTTGGCATCTCCTTCATCATTATGGAAAGCGAGCTGCCCGACGGCATCGCTGGTGTCACGCCTACTATCTTGTCGTTCTTTCTTGCCAGCTGCAGCAGTGTTTCTCCGAACACGTCCTGATATTTCGGTGCGAGCGGAGCGGAGCAGTCTTCCTTGATTCTCTCGCCTGTCTGCGGGTCGAACTTGCCCGGTGCGTGCCATATCGTGGCTGACTTCTCGGCTGGCTCGTAGCCCTTGCCCTTGGTCGTCACGCAGTGCACGACTCTCGGACCTTTGTAGTCCTTTATCTCGTTGAATATCCTCACGAGCGTTTTCACGTCGTGGCCGTCCACTGGTCCGAAGTACCTTATGCTCAGGCTTTCGAATATGTTTGACTGCTGGCGGCTTAGGATTGACTTTATCCTGTTTGTGGTTCTTTGTATCTTGTTTTTGCTCTTCTCGTCCACAATTCCGATTTTCCTCAACAGTTTATACAGTTTGTATCTCAGGCTGTTGTACGTCTTGCTTGTGGTTATGTCCAGCAGATACTGGCTCATGCCGCCCTTGGCTGGGTCTATCGCCATGTGGTTGTCGTTCAGCACGATAATCAGGTCGTTGTCGGTGCTGGCGGCGTTGTTCAGTCCCTCGAACGCCAGTCCGCCGCTCATCGCTCCGTCGCCTATCAGGCTCACAACTCTGCTTCGCTCTTCCTTGGGCTTGTTGCGTTGTGCAACAGAGAGCCCCAGTCCTGCCGATATTGAGTTGGATGCGTGTCCGGCTATGAATGCGTCGTATTCGCTTTCCTCGGGGGTGGGGAATCCGCTCAGTCCTCCGTGCTGACGGTTGGTCTTGAACGCGTCGCGGCGTCCGGTCAGTATCTTGTGGGCGTAGGCCTGGTGGCCGACGTCGAACAGGAACTTGTCCTTCGGCGAGTCCATCACATAGTGCACAGCCACGATTATGTCTATCGCGCCGAGGCTCGAGCCGAGGTGTCCAGGGTTGGTCGCTAAGCTGTTGATTATGAAACTGCGCAACTCGTCGCAAAGCTGCGGAAGTTGCTCTACATCAAGTTTCTTAAGGTCTGCCGGCGAGTTTATATTGTCAAGTAGTGGATATTTCTTTTCAAGCGTCTCCATTTTCAGTGTTTGGAGTTTCTTTTGTTTAGACCATATTTATGCAAATATACGCATTTTCGGACTACTTGGGCAGATTTTTGTCAATATCGTCGTCTTTGATTCTCATGGAGTATTCGCACCCGCAGTAGAGCTGGTTGTAGAAGTTCCCTTCTTTTATCAGTGCGTTGCGGCGTTCTTGCAGTCCGCCTTTTCTCCAGTTCTGCGCCCAGTAGGATGTTCCGCTGGTCTCGGCTTCGGCTTTTGCTCCGGCAGCGTTCACTTGGTCGAGGTTCTTCCATCGCGATGATGCTAGGGTAGTCGTGAATGTGTCTAATCCGAGCTCTTTGGCCTTCTCGGCCGCTTTCTTCATTCGCAGGTTGAAGCATATTTGGCATCTGCCTTGTCTTTCAGCGTCATGCTCATGTCCTTCCACTGCTTTTTTCCATTCCTCGTGGTCCCATTCGCCTTCTATCCAGTCGATGCCGTTCATCTCGGCGTGTCGTCGGCTTTCGTCTCGGCGCTTGTCGTATTCTTCTTTTGGAAAGATATTTGGGTTATAGTAGAAAACGATGGGTTTCAGTGAGTTGTTCTTCAACCATTCAACTATCGCTGTAGAACACGGCGCGCAACAAGCATGCAGCAGAACCTTTTCAAGTCCTTCTGGTTTGACTATGGCTGGTGTGCTTTTCTTGCTCATCGTTTGTTAGTTGAGTATGTTCAGTCTGGCATATCTGCCGAGCAGTGTTTTTTGTCCCAGATTGTCGAATTCTATGCTTATTCTCCAGTCGTCGCCTGCATTTTCTATTGCTGTCACTGTGCCTTGTCCGAACAGTCTGTGCTCAACTCTTGTGCCGGCTTTTATTCCGTCCGGAGTGCACTCGTCGCCGCTTTGTGTGCTTTCGGTCTTGAGCCTTCTGCCCACTTTTTTCAGATTGGATGTGTCCGGTGTCACAGTCTCCACTTTCGGCGTGTGGCTTGGACTGTAGCTTCTTTCCTCTCTCCACGGCTTCACGACTACGCGGTTGCCTTCCACGGCGCTCCATCCCCAGTCGAGGCTCGGTGTGCTTTCTGTCACGTCCTCATCAAGATATTTTTTGTCGATGTCTTTGAGGAATCGGCTCGGGTTAGTGAGGTTCGTCTTGCCGTTTCTCCATCTTTGTCTTGCGTAGCTTATGTGGCATGTCTTTTTGGCTCTCGTTATCGCCACGTAGAGCAGTCTCCGCTCTTCTTCTATCTCTCTTGTGGTCTCTGCCATGACTGAAGGGAACAGTTGTTCCTCGAGCCCGACGATGTATATGTGGTCGAACTCCAGACCTTTGGCGGCGTGCACCGTCATCATGTTCACGGCGTTGCCGTCCTCCTTGTTCTTCTCGTCCTGGTCGGTCGCCAGCGCCACTTCGCTCATGAAGTCGCTCAGTTTCGTCTCCTCGCCGCTTTCTTCCATGCGCTGCTCGCAGAACTCGTTTATGGCCTTCAGCAGCTCGTCTATGTTCTCCTTTCTTGTTATGCCTTCCTGGCTGTTCTCTTTCATCGCGTCCTCTCGCAGTCCCGACGCTTTTATTATCTCTTGCGCGAGTGTGTATGCGTCGGCGTTCTCGATGTCTGTCCTGAATTTGTCTATCGTCTGTGCGAACTCCATCAGCTTTTTCGCCGTTCCTTTGTTCACGTCAAGTTGGTGCTCCACAGGTGCGTTTATTATGCTCCATGCCGGAGTCTGGCTGTCGTGCGCTTTGGCGAACACCTTGTTCACTGTCGTGTCGCCTATGCCTCTTGCTGGCACGTTTATGATTCTTCTCAGGGCTTCCTCGTCGCTCTCGTTCAGCACAAGGCGCATGTAGCACAACGCGTCCTTCACCTCCTTGCGCTGGTAGAACGACAGTCCGCCGTATATCTTGTACGGTATGGCTTTCTTGCGGAACGCTTCCTCTATGACACGCGACTGCGCATTCGTTCTGTATAGCACAGCTATGTCCTTCCATTCGCATCCGCTTTTTTGCGTGCTTTGCACTTCCTTGGCTATGTAGTCGCCTTCCTCTAAGTCGCTGTACAGGCTCTTGACGTGTATCTTCTCGCCGACTTCGCCCTCGCTGTAAACATTCTTCCTTATCTGACCTTTGTTCTTTATTATCAGTGAGTTGGCTGCGTCAACAATATTCTGTGTGGAGCGGTAGTTTCTTTCGAGTTTAAACAGCTTGCAGTTTGGCTGCTGGTCCTTGAACTTCAGTATGTTGTCTATGTTCGCGCCGCGGAACGAGTAGATGCTTTGCGCGTCGTCGCCCACCACGCACAGCCGGTTATGCTTCTCGGCGAGTTTCTTTATTATCAGGTACTGCGCGAAGTTCGTGTCCTGATACTCGTCCACGAGTATGTACTGGAAGAAGTCCTGATATTTGCTCAGTATGTCGGCGTTGTCTCTTACCAGTATGTTCATGTACAGCAGCATGTCGTCGAAGTCCATGGCGTTCGACGATTTGCATCTGTCGCTATATCTCAGGAATATTTCGCTGAGCTTCGGCATCTGGTGCATGTAGTCGTCCTGCGCGAATGCGGGGTCGCTGGCGTATGCCTCGGCGGTTATCAGGTTGTTCTTGGCTGTACTTATGCGGTTCTGTATGGCTGCCACTTTGTACTTTTTGTCGTCCAGTGCCATCTCCTTTATTATGTTTTTGATGATGGATTTGGAGTCGGAAGTGTCGTAGATGGTGAACTGCGGAGTGAAGCCTATTCTGTCGGCTTCGGCTCTCAGTATTCTGCCGAAGATGGAGTGGAAAGTTCCCATCCACAGGCGTTTGGACATGTTCCAGCCTACCATGGCCGAGATTCTCTCTCTCATCTCCTTGGCGGCTTTGTTGGTGAATGTCAGCGCGAGTATTCGGTCGGCAGGTATGCCTTTGTACAGCAGATATGCTATCTTGTAGGTCAGCATTCTCGTCTTTCCGCTGCCGGCGCCGGCTATCACGAGTTCCGGTCCGTCGGTAAACAGCACTGCGTTCCTCTGGCTTTCGTTCAGTTCGTCAAGTATATTCCTTGGTTTGTCCATCTTTCG
>CAMHCZ010000105.1 GCA_946183755.1 uncultured bacterium
GACAAAAAAGGCAAAGGCAAAAAGAAAAACAAAAAACACATCAAACAATGAAAAAGCTCGCACTAATCTTAGCCACGCTCTTAATGACAGTCTCTTACGCCACAGCGCAGGAAGACAATGACAATGACGAGTTCATCTGTGGTACTTTCATTGGCAAATCGCCAGAATTTCCCGGAGGTATAGACTCATTAGCCAAATTTATCTGCAGCAATCTGATATATCCAGAGGATGCGAAAAAAGACAGCATACAAGGCAGAGTGATTTGCCGATTCACGATTGACACAGACGGAAGCGTAACCGACATACAAGTGCTCAGGTCTGTGCACCCGAGTTTAGACGCTGAGGCGGTAAGGGTTATTAGCGCCATGCCAAAGTGGACACCTGCCGAGACTGATGGCAAGAAGACAAGGTGCAAATTCGTATTCCCCGTTGTATTTAAAATGGACACTGACAAGCAAGACAAAAAAGGCAAAGGCAAAAAGAAAAACAAAAAACACATCAAACAATGAAAAAACTCGCATTAATCTTAGCCACGCTCTTAATGACAGTCTCTTACGCCACAGCGCAGGAAGAAGACAATAACGACGCAGAAGATGCCGTTTACACACCAGAGAAAAGACCGGAATTCCCCGGAGGAGTTCAAGCTTTATACAAATTTCTCAGCAGCAATCTGAAATACCCTTCCGACGCGAAAAAAGAAGGAGTACAAGGAAGAGTGATATGCCAATTCGTTGTCAACAAAGACGGAAGCATAAGCGACATACAAGTGCTCAGGTCTGTGTATCCGAGCCTCGACAGAGAAGCCGTGAGAGTGATAAGCATAATGCCGAGATGGGAACCGGGAGTGCAAAACGGAGAGAAAAAGAGGTGCAAATTCAAACTGCCGATAACATTCAAACTGTCCACACCAAAGAACAACGACACGCCAAACAGCCGAGACATCTACGGCAAACCGCAAGTGAGAGACAACATGCGCAGAGGCATATAACAAAAAGGAAGCGACATGAGAAAACTGATATTACTGCTATGCACGGCGCTGGCCATAACAGCCGCATCCGCGCAAGTGAAAAGGACCGCCAAGGAGCAGAAAATCATCGACCAGGCGATAAAGGCGAACACCGTGGGGAACTTCGACGAGGCCATAACGCTCTACAAGAAGTACCTGAAAAAGAAGCCTGCCGACTCCGAGATAATCTGCTACATGGGCAACTCGTACTACAACAAGAAGGAGTACGAGACCGCTCTGGAGTGCTACAAGAAAGCCATAGAGAAGAAGCCCGACAACGCCAACGCCCACTACAACATGGGCAAGTGCTACACGCAGCTGAACGACATAGGCAACGCCATAGACGCGTACGAGGACGCCGTGAAGTTCAACAAGTCATACTCCAGCGCATACTACAACCTCGGCAACATCTTCCGCCGGATGTACAACTACAGAAAAGCCATCGAATACTACGAGAAAGCAATATACTTCAGCCCGAAAGGCGCCGACTCATACGTGAACATGGGCGCATGCTACGGCGAGCTGCACGACGAGCAGAAAATGCTGGAGTGCTACCGCAAGGCGGCTGAGCTGGGCGACAAGGAGACAAAACAGTGGCTAAAGGACAACGGTTTCGACAAATAGCCACAGCGCACATAAAGGCAAAAAGAAAGCGGCATCGCAATGATGCCGCTTTCTTTATATTCACAACAAGCGCTATATTAATAAATTATCTGGTCGAACACCAATTCTACAGTGTTGACATCGTTTGCGTTGAAAGGACCTACGATTATGTCAGCGTCCTCCTCCAGATTCCAGTTGTATGTGTTTGTAACTATCATATTCATATCTGCCAGGAAGAACTCAGAGCCAAGCTCAACCTTTTTGCCTGTGTTGTCGGCATACACTCCACCTGGTTCATAAAAAGCGTAAGAATCCCCATCGCTATTTTTCAGAACCGGCAACTCCATGTTGGAAACATACACCTGGCTGTTAGTAAGGAGACGCTTCACAGTCTTATCATTCACCTTTATGCTTCTTAAAGCGTATTTTTTTGAGCCGTTAAGTCCATTGTATCCCACAGGGAAATCGAGCGACAGGTAAACAGGAGCGCCAGCCAGCACATCGATAGTCTCGTCTGAGTTAGGAGTCATAACTATGCCTGCAACCTTGATTTCCGGCATGACAGTTGGTGTGCCAGAACCAGAAGTTATCACCTTGACCTTGGCGAGCGACAAAGAACCCACCTGAGCAGTCTTCTTAGCCATCATGGCGTATGGCGTGCTGAGCAGCTGGCTCTCGCCGCTTATCACGCTGTAGTTGCTGCCGCCGTTAGGGTCAACCTCAACCTTCATCCAGCGCTCTGCCTCAGCCGAGCTCCAGTCGATGTCAGCGAAAGACGAGTAAGTGTTGCCGCCGACTACATCACCCTTGCCGAACACGACTGTAGCGATGCCGTCGAGGCTTGTAGTTGTAGTGAATGTCTCGGCGTAGAGGTCGGTTGTGTTGGATCCGCTCTTAGCCTCGATAGTCAGGCGGATGCCGACCGACTTGTTTGCTATCAAAAGTCCGTTAGCGTCACGGAGCACTGTCTGGAAACGAATTGCGTCAGGCACCTGAGCGCTTGCGCATACTGTTGAAATCGCCAAAGCGATGATTGAGATTAAATTCTTGATTTTCATGATATAAATGATTTTGTGTTTTTACTTTTTGATAAACTTGCCGCTGTACTTTTTGCCGTCAACGGTTGAAATCTGAAGAATGTAGTTGCCCGGAGCCAGCGCCGACACGGAGATGGAAATCTCCTGGTCCTCGCCATTCACGCCGGAAACCACGCTACGGCCGTTCATGTCAGCCACGGCATACGACTTGACAGCCGCCTCCGACTTAACGAAAAGATTGTCCTCGGCTGGGTTAGGCCACACCGCAAGACTCGAAGCCTCCGCCTCGTTCACGCCCACATAGACTCCCTCCAGTCGCATAGACACGAGAGGCGAGAGCGGAGAAGACATAGCCGAACCGCCGGCAGTGACAATAGTGTTTGTCAGCGAGCCCAGCTTGCATGAGGCTTTCTTGCCATCGGACGAGACAGCGTCCAGTCCCAACGGCTCAACAGCAGTCTGCGCCACAGCGCTGAGCGAGCACGCCATAAGCACGCCGCCAGCTATGTACGACAAACATCTGTTACTCAAACGTTTTTTGTCCATTTTTACCTGATTTTGTTTTGTTATATGATTAAAAAAATTGCACATAATTGTTGCGAAGTTATAAAAAATCAAAACACAATTTTCGTTTTTAACATTACACAAAACACCGATTGCCACGCAGCATTATAAAAACGAACGGCAGTCCGCACCACTGCAAACCACCGCTTTTTCACTCATAAAGAAAATACAAATATCACTTAAAAATCAGCACATTACAACGAGAAAACCGACTGCACCGTGAGCACATCGCCGCTGACTGAAAACTTAACCTCGAAGCCGGCGAACTCGAAGCCATAGACACGGTCGGCGTCGGCATGATAGGACGGGCGAGGGTCGGCCGAGAGCACCTCACGGAGCGCATCCACCTTGTCGACCGGGAATGCGGAAAGCGCCTCGTCGGGAATAACGACACTGAGGACCTTGCGCTCATGGTCATCTACGAAGCCCGACTTGGCTCCGGGATGCGCATCGGCGTATGCGACATAAGGCTTGACATCGAATATGGGCGTGCCATCGACGAGGTCGGCGCCCGAGACGTGCAGCACTACACCACGGTCAGGAGTATGCTCCACGCTGTCCAGCCGCACCGACGACAGCCCGATGTGGTTGGGACGGAACGGACTGCGCGAGGCGAAGACGCCCACCCTTCTGTTGCCGCCCAGACGCGGCGGACGGCACGTGGGCGACCATTCGCCTTCCGGCACCTGCGAGAATTGCCACAGAAGCCAGATGTAATCATAGTTCTCGAGTTCCTTGAACGCCTCCGGCATCCTGTACTCGGGCTCGAACTCAATGACGGCTGTCAACGACGGCGCCAGTCCGCTCTGACGAGGCACGCCGAACTTGCTGCCGAAGTCCGTGCGTGCATATCCAATAGGTTTTATCTCCACACTTATATCTTTGTTACTGATAACTGTGCATTCCCGAAAACAGAACGTTCACGCCGAAGTAAGTCATCAGCAGAACAAGGAATGCGAATATCACAAAGATATGATAGGCTATCGGATTAGACAAAATCTTGAGCGCTTTGGAGTGCACCGGTATGGCGTAAACCATCATTGTTATGAGAGCCCAGACCTCCTTGGCATCCCAGCTCCAGTAGCTGCCCCACGACACATTAGCCCAGACTGCGCCGAGGAATATGCCGCAGCCCAGAAACGCCAGCGCAGGCAGAAGCAGTATCCTGTCGATAATCTGAAGGCGCGCGATGGCGGCATCGGACTTCCTGGACACAAGGCGGATGATGACCGCGGCTATGGAGACAAACGTGGCGAAGGCGAAGAGCGCGTATGAAATCATGACAACCGAAACGTGGGTGCTGAGCCATGGCGACGACAGCACCGGCATGAGCGACGTTATCTGCGGGTTCATCGAGTTGATGGACGAAACGAGCAGCGGAAAGCCAGAGAGCATAAGTCCAGCCGCCGTGAACAGCAGGCTGCGCCAAGTGAAGAACTCGCTCACCACGAGCACCGCCAGCGATATAAAGAGCATCGTCTCGTAGCCGTTGGTCAGAGGCACATGGCCGGCGATGTACCAGCGCAGAGCGTAGGCGAAAGCCACCAGCAAGAGCGAAACCGACAGGAACACGCTCAGAGCGATGTTGAGCCGGCGGAACTCGGTCCCTTTAGCCACTGATATGACAAAGAAGATGAACGCCACGAGCCCCAGTGTCAGATTGACTTTGAACAAGACGGACGAGAAGTTCATGCGGTTGTAGAAAACCTCCGCCTTGACTTTCGACATGGACACACGGGACGCGGCATCGTCGGGAGCAGGCGTGAACAACGCTCCGGAAGCCAGCATCGTCAGCAGCGCGACCTTCTCATCGACTTCGGCGATGGCTTTGTGCAGTCCGTCGCGCGCATCGGGGTTCCACCATTTCTGCAGTTTGTAAGAGCCGTCAGCCTCATAGAGGTCGGAAATCGAGGCGTACTTGCCTTCGATGCCAAGACGACGGCGCAGTTCGGAGCTCTTTATCTTGATAATCTTCTCCGACGACCATTCGCGAGGGTAAAGTATGAAGCTGCCCACCACCTGCTCCGGTGTCAGGTTATGGTAGTTCGGCTTGCCGTAAAGCTTAGTCACCACATCGTGCGCCATCGTGTTGAAAGGCGCGATTCTGTTCTTATAAACAATGAGCTTATAGACAAGGCTGTCGGCATTGGAACGCGGTATGACAATCTGCCGCTCCGCACTCTGCGCCGAAGCCGACGACTCGCCCGACAGCGACGGAAGCATAAACGCCGACAACGCCAGCAGCAACACCGGCGACACGTTTCTGAGCTGAGCGGCGAGCGAGCGCAATGGCGACTTGCGGCCTAAGAGCAGCAGCACGAACGAGAGGAAGAACAGGAAGTAGCCGCTGTAGGTGACGGCGATGCCCACCGGGTCGTGGTTGACGGAAAGGATGCTACCCTGCGCGTCCTCGTCGTAGGATGTCTGGTAGAAACGGTAGCCACGGTAGCGCAGGATGTTGTTCATGGATATGGAAGCGTCGAGAGTGTCGCTGCCGTCGTGCACAGTCACCTCGCTCACGAAGTCGGACGGATCGACTGTCCCGGGATAAGTGTTCACAAAGAACTGGCGCAGAGAGACAGAAAACGGCAGCTGACGCGTATTGCCGTCGGAGTCGATGAACGACTCGGTGCGCACGCCCTCGCGTACATGCATGATGCCCTGCTCGCCCATAAGCCATGTGAAGAATCCGCCGCACAGTATGAATATGAACGACAGATGCAGCACGAAAAGCGGCACATTATGCCACAGCCTGCGCTTGACGACAGCGAAGACAAGCCCCGCCGCCATGACACCCCACAACACAACAAACCACACTGAGCCATAGACATGGGCATGCACCCAGTCGGTGCCATAAGCCTTCTCCAAGAATGTGGCAAGACACAAAACGACTATTACCGCCACATAATAAGCCAAAACAAGTTTCGGCGCGTTTTTTTTCATATACGTTTATCAGTTTTTCTTTACAGCAATGCACTCCATCTCTATAAGCCATGTAGGACGGCAGACTGGAGCCAGAACAATCACCTTAGGCACGTTCGGGAATTTCTCGTCATACATGGCCTTGACCGCGTCATAGTCCGACGGGTCGCGCAGATAGACAATCATCTGAGCCACGTCGGCGAATCCGCACTTAGCCTCGGCCAGCAGCGCCTCGACATTGATGCAAGCGCGCTCCACCTGCTTGCGCACGTTGCCCACGTAAAGCACCTCGCCCTTGTTGTCGATGCTCGCCGTGCCGGATATGAACACATAGCGGCGATCGGAGAGATGCACGCAAGTGCCGCGCTCGAAGCTCACGCCGTACTCGTAGGTCGGGTTGAGGTACTCTTTGGCGTAGAGGTACTGCACCTTGTCCTCGGGGATGCCCTTCAAGGCGTAAGCGTCCATCGAGACGTAGTCATTGTAGTTCTCGCCGCGCCCCTGTATTCCTG
>CAMHCZ010000106.1 GCA_946183755.1 uncultured bacterium
GATAAGTATGAAGAATATAGATGAGGTTTTTATTAATGGTGTGAGTTCTGATGAGTTTTTCCCATTGGTTGGAGAATGTGTGTCAGATTGTGATAATGAAGCTGTTTTGTCGCAGGAAGAGGAGGTGGTGCCAGTCTTGCCTTTGAGGAATATGGTCTTGTTCCCAGGTGTGATAATGCCTATTTCTGTAGCGAGAGAGAAGTCTTTCAGAAAAAGAAAACTGTTGATGACCCTAAGTATAGCGATTTATACAAGGT
The DNA here is from genome assembly GCA_946183755.1 of uncultured bacterium. Taxonomy (GTDB): domain Bacteria; phylum Bacteroidota; class Bacteroidia; order Bacteroidales; family Paludibacteraceae; genus UBA4363. Next base: position 258 of record CAMHCZ010000106.1, read on the forward strand.
TGGTACTATTGCCCAAATAGTGAAAGTGCTTGATCTTCCTGATAATACGACAACAGTTATTGTTGAAGGAAAAGTGAGGGTTGAACTGCTGGACATTACTGAAGATGAACCTTACTTGAAAGGAAAAGTAAAGGCAAAAAACGAGTCTGTTCCACTAAAGCACGATAACAACTTCATTGCGCTTACCGATTCAATCAAAGAGCTCTCTTTGAAAATAGTGAGAGGGGCTTCAAACATGCCTAATGAGATGAGTTTCGCCATAAAGAACATTGACAACGATTTCAATCTCATTAATTATATATGTGCGAATTTCTGGTTTAAGATAACAGAAAAGCAAAGACTGATAGAGACGAACGATTTGATGGGCAGAGGAATGAAATTGCTCGATTTGCTGTCCAAAGAGTCACAACTCCTTGATTTGAAGCTTAAGATTCAAGCCAAGGCAAAAGAAGAGATAGATGAGCAGCAGAAGGATTATTATCTTCAGCAGCAGATGAAGGCTATTCAGGACCAGCTTGGAATAGGCCGAAACTCCGATATTGATAAATATGTGGAGAGGGCAAAGAAGAAGAAATGGTCTAAGGCAATTAAGGAGGTTTTCGACAAGGAAGTCGCTAAATTGGAAAGACTTAACCCTACGACTCCGGATTATGGTGTGGAGAGCACTTATATAGACACTTTGCTTAATGTTCCATTCGGAGAGTTCAGCAAAGACTCATTTGATATGAAAAAGGTGAGAAAGCAGCTTGATGCCGATCACTATGGTCTGGACAATGTCAAGGAAAGAATTATTGAGCATCTTTCTGTTCTGAAGCTGAAAGGCGATATGAAGGCGCCGATTATATGTTTGTATGGCGCTCCTGGAGTTGGTAAGACGTCGTTAGGTAAGTCCATTGCAACAGCAATAGGACGGAAGTACATTAGAGTGTCGTTAGGTGGTGTTCACGACGAGGCTGAGATCCGCGGACATCGAAGAACTTATATTGGAGCCTTGCCTGGAAGAATTGTGAAAAACCTGATAAAGGCAGGCACTTCGAATCCGGTATTTCTGTTGGATGAGGTGGACAAAGTGGCTGAGAGCAGTATAAATGGCGACCCAGCGTCAGCATTACTTGAAGTGCTGGATCCAGAGCAGAACAATGCTTTCCATGACAATTATCTTGATGTGGATGTGGATCTATCAAAGGTGATGTTCATTGCAACAGCCAATTCACTTGAGAAGATTCCTCGTCCATTGCTTGACAGAATGGAGCTGATAGAGGTTAGCGGATATGTTGAGGAAGAGAAGGTGGTTATCGCTCAGAATTATCTGATAAACAAGCAAGAGGAAGCAAATGGATTGAAAAAGGGCTTTGTCAAAATAGAAAAAGATGCTGTGAAGGAAATAATCGCGTCTTACACGAGAGAGTCCGGAGTCAGGGAACTTGAAAGAAAGATAGGAAAGGTGATGAGAAAAATCGCATGCAAGGTGGCAAGCGGAGAGGATTTGAATGAAGTGAAAGTGAAAAAGAGTGATTTGACCGAGTATCTTGGAAATGTAGAGTATCTGAGAGAAAAATACGAAGGAAATGGATATTGCGGAGTCGTCACAGGATTGGCATGGACAGCGGTCGGAGGTGAGATTCTTTACATAGAGTCAAGTTTGAACAAAGCCAAGACAGAGGGAAAATTGACACTCACTGGCAACTTGGGCGATGTGATGAAAGAGTCGGCTATGCTCGCATACGAATATTTAAAGTCAAATGCAAAAGAGCTTGGCATAGATGATAATAAGATAGAAACATACAATGTCCATATTCATGTGCCAGAAGGCGCTGTGCCTAAGGATGGACCGTCGGCTGGCGTGACGATAGCTACGTCGCTGCTTTCTTCGTTCAAGGAGAAGAAAGTGAGAAAGGGACTGGCTATGACTGGTGAAATCACACTGAGAGGGAAAGTGATGCCTGTAGGCGGAATAAAAGAGAAGATACTTGCAGCAAAGAGGGCAGGCATAACCGACTTGATACTCTGCCAGCAGAATAAGAGAGATATAGACAAGATAAATCCGGATTTCCTGAAGGGACTCACGTTCCATTATGTGGAAGACATAAAGGAAGTGTTCAAGGTATCGGGATTGTTATGATAAAAAAAAGACCGCCAATGAAAATTGACGGTCTAATTTTTTTCTAACTCAGGTCGATTATCCGAGAGTGATAGCCTCGCTTGGGCAAACAGAAGCGCAAGTTCCGCACTCTGTGCACACATCTGGGTTGATTGAGTAGATATCGCCCTCTGAGATTGCCTCAACTGGGCACTCGCTGATGCATGTTCCACATGCAACGCAGTTGTCACCTATTACGTAAGCCATAATAAAAAATATTGATTGATTAATTAATACATAGCAAAGATATAAACAAAAAATAGAATATCGGTTACATGCAAAGTGTTATTTTCGCTCGGAATATAATTTTAGATGCAGTTTTTCGTTTATTAATTATAGGAAATGAAGCTTGTCTGTTTTTTATAATGCGGATAAATGGAAAAACTGCCTAAATTTGCGTGGATTTTAGCTTCGGTTTTCAATCTCATAGATTAGTATGCATATAAAGCGAGCCATATTGACAATATTGATGACATTGAGTGTCGTTGCGTCATTTGCCCAGAGGAAAAAGCTTCCAAATCTGCCTTATGTGGATGACAAGCTTTTGCATTTCGGTTTTGTGCTGGGTATGCATGCTCAGGATTTCTCGCTTACTCCAGCCGAGTGCATCGATGCCGATGGCATAGAATGGAAGGGTGACGAAGCCATATTGTCGCCTGGCTTTACTGTCGGCATAATCTCAGACCTTAGAATGTCGAAATATTTCAACTTGCGTTTTGTGCCAAGTCTGAATTTCGGTGAAAGGAAGGTCTCTTTCGCGGGTTACAAGGACGGCGTGAAGGTGCAGGAAATGACGACAAACGTTATGTCCACACAGTTGCTTTTCCCCTTGTCGGTGAAATTCAGGTCGGTGAGAATCAATAACTACAGACCGTATCTGTTGGCAGGCGGCGGCATGATATTGGATATATCAAGAAAAAGCGACCAAATACTCATGCTCAAGCCGATAGATTATTTTGTTGAAGTGGGCGTGGGATGCGACATTTATCTGGAATATTTCAAACTGAGTCCGGAATTGAAGTTCTGCGTCGGATTCAACGACATGATAGAAAGAGACCGTCCGAATCTCGAGAACGAGGCGGATATAAAATACACAAACGCAATAGACAGGTTGTTGTCACGGCTTTTAATATTGTCATTTAATTTTGAGTAGAGTGGAATATATGAAAACAAAATGTTGCGCCATTTTGTTAATGGCGATGCTGGCGGTATTGTCTTCGTGCAAGAAGAATAGATTCGAGATAGACCCGAATTCTGTGAATCTGGATGTGAAGATCGAAAGGTTTGACAAGGATTTCAACAATATTGATACCGTCAATATCTCGGCATCGTTGCAGAGCATGAGGCAGAAGTATGGCGAGATGTTCGACAGGTATGTCATGAATGTAATCGGCGTAGGCAGAGAGGGCGACTTGGATGTGAACGTGAGCGCTTTTCTTAACGACAGCATGTATAAGGAGGTGTATGCTGAATGTCAAAGACAGTATGGAGATGTGAGCGACATAGAGGACGAGGTGGAGCTGGCTATGAAGTATATAAAGTACTACTTCCCGGAGAAGAAGATTCCAAGATTCGGAATGCACATTTCGGGCTTCAACCAGTCGATAATGGCGACAAAGGACATGATGTCGGCGAGCATAGACTGCTATCTTGGCGCGGATTACATACCTTATCAGGACATAGCTTACAGCTACCAGATAGCCAAGATGACAAGGAATAATGTGGCGATGGACCTCGTGTACGCTTACATCTACACGGAATTCGGAGTTGCGGAAAACGGCACTCTGCTGCAAAGCATAATAGACAACGGCAAGTTGCTCTATCTGATGAGCATTGTGATGCCAGGCAGAACCGACAAGGACATAATGGGATACAACGACCAGCAGTACGAATGGTGCGTGAATAACGAGAAGCAGATGTGGAACTACCTGATAGAGGAGAAGAGGTTGTATAATACATCGCACCTTGTGATTTCTAAATTTGTGAATCCTGCGCCTTTCACATCCGAGTTTCCACAGGAGTCGCCAGGTCAGGCGGTGCTTTGGCTCGGCATGAGAATCGTGGAAAGCTACATGGATAATAACAAGAACATAGGACTGAAAGAGCTGATGGCGGAAAAGAACGCGCAGAAGATACTGGAAGAGTCCAACTACAAGCCATAAATAGGAATGAGGTTCATGAGTCTGGCGAGTGGCAGCAACGGCAACTGCTACTATATCGAGACCGAAGGCGCGGCGGTGATAATAGACGCAGGGATAGGCGGCAGGACGATAAAAAAAAGGCTGAGCACGGCTGGTGTGGACATGAACAGCGTGATGGCTGTGCTGGTGACGCACGACCATTCGGACCATATAAAAGGAGTGGGCTCGTTGTCGGAGATTTTTGGCAAGCCGGTATATTCGACGGAAGGCGTTTTAGAGAATATGAACAAGAATTATCGCATGAATCCGAAAGTGAGTCCGGCATCCAAGAGGTTGATTGAGAAAGGGGAGAAGTTCTTGTTGGGCGATATGGAGATTACGGCGTTCCCGGTGCCTCATGATGCCAGCGACGTCGGAGTCATGACAGATGAGATTGTGTCGGTGGTTAATGATGTGGACTATCTTGTGATAGAGTCGAACTATGACGAGGTGATGCTTGAGAACGGACCTTATCCGCTGGTGTTGAGAAACCGCATCAGAAGCGGAAACGGGCATTTGAGCAATAATCAGTGCGCTGAATTCTTCTGTGTGAACGAGCTGAAGAATTTGAAAAAAGTATTCCTGTGCCACCTGAGTGCGCATAATAATACTGCGGACTCCGCGTTTGCTTGTGTGAGAAAGGGACTTGATGTGATGCAGAAACGTGTGGGGCACGATGTAGACTTGAAAGTGCTGCCCAGATTGCAGCCTACGGAAATGTTTTTGCTAACTTGAAATGTAAAAAGCGAAAAAGAATTGTAAAAAAAATTATGATATAGATGAGATTGTCTTATCTTTGCACAAATAATGTTATTCTTATAATACTGACAATTATTGATATCGATATATGAAAAGAATTTTATTGTTCTTCATGGCGGCGGCTCTTTCTGTAGGAAACCTTTCTGCAAGAAAAAGCGGTCTTCATAAATTTACATCGGACGCTAAAGATTTCTTGAATATTGGAGTTGGTCCTAACTATATGTTTGCGGACCTTGGTGGTGCAGATTTCCAGAATATGTGGTTTACAGATTGGGATCTTGAGTACACAAGACCTTCTGCATTCGTCGGCTACGAGCATGCTTTCAATAATTATGTTGGAACAAGAGCACAGTTGGTGTACAACATGTTCGGAGGAAATGACGACAATTCAAGAAATGAATACAGACAGTTTGAGTATAAGTCCAATTCTGTAGAACTTTCAATTCAGGCTCTGTATTACTTCTTTAGAGGAAACTGGGGCAGAACAACATACGAATTGTTCCTTTATGCAGGTATAGGATATAACTGGTATTGGACAAAGTGGGCGTGTGATCTTGGCGATAAAGGCATACAGCAGAATCGTAATGATATACAAGGGAATTTGCACCCAGACAAGAAAATCCCTAATCAGGATGCTGTTGAATGGTCGGAAGAAGATAAAATGTATAAATATCACAGCGGAGCATGGGAAATACCATTCGGTATAGGAATTAGATTCCCTGTAACTCCAAGACTGAACTTGGGCGCAGACTTCGGCTGGAGATACGCGTTCGGCAGCCACTCAGACTTTATGGACGGTATAAGCACATGGTGGTCTAACATGAACGATACTTACGCGACTCTGATGTTCACATTGAGCTACAGGCTGCAGGGCAACCAAGACTGTTATGCGAAGTACGGACGTGGACAGTTCAGACACTTCAACCACGGAAGAAGATAGGATAAACCAAATAGAAAGACTTAAGAAAAGTGTGTTATTTGCGAATAACACACTTTTTTTGTGCGCCACAATAAGCGTAGGGTGATGAAATTCCCCTATCTTTGTAAGAATAGTAATGAAATGAAGCATAGAAATGAGCTGTATTTTGCTTATAGAAACATCTGCTAAGACTGATACTAAAGTCAAAGATGCTTTC